>PBTH01000006.1 GCA_002726495.1 Methanobacteriota archaeon
ATTTTGAAGCATTTGACGAGCATCAAAAACTTGACGGTCAGGCGGGATGATGAGGGTTACCAGTTCTGTTCCGAACCCCTTCATCTCTCGGAGTTCTTCCAAGGCCAGTTTAAGCCGGAGCCTTCGGGCGGATTGCTTCGCATCGTCCGTCACTTGGTACGCCTCCAGTTGGTGGTTCTTAGTTCGGCACTTCAAACCTCGCTTGAGCAAGCCCATACTGGAGGCAGTGTCTTTCCTCTTGGCGATAGGATGAAAGGATGGCCGCGTAGCAGAGGATTCATGAGCATTCGGCATGTTGTTGCTTTGGGCGGTAGTTTACTGCGACCAGAAGAAGCCGAGCAACGTGAGACATGGATGGCTCGCTTGAGGCAACTTGTTGTTCATTTGGAAGGAAACGGAAGGAAACTAGCGTTGGTTGTTGGAGGCGGCCTTCCTGCACGGGAGGCCATCCAACTTGCAGCACCGATGGTTAAGGATTCACATCGTCTTGATGAGATAGGAATTGCAGCAACCCGCCTTAATGCTACAGTTCTTCAACAACTTTTGAGTGAGATTGGCTGTGATGTCGCTCCAGTTATACCCCACACCATTGATGATGCCCAACGATTGATGGAAGAGCATCATGTCATCGTTATGGGGGGTACTGTCCCAGGTCATACAACCGATACAGTTGCCGTCCGTTTGGCAGGAGCCGTTCAGGCACGTCATTGTATTATTGCGACCAATGTTTCCCATGTGTATTCCAAGGACCCTCGTCATCATGACGATGCTGAAGCATTGAGCGAGATCACACTTGACCAGTTAGGGGAAATTACTGGTGTCGGTGTTCCACTTGAACCAGGGGCATCTGCGGTTGTTGACCCGATGGCAGTCCATGCGGCTTTAGAGTCGGGAATGAATTTGGCGGTCTTGGACGGGCGTGATATTGGACGTCTTGATGATGCTCTTGAAGGCAAGCCTTTCGTAGGAACGACCATTACAGCATAAGGTGAGAACATGGTGAACGCACAGAAAGTGAAAGACATGGTCGCTAGAAAATCGAGTCAAATTGTTAATTCAGTTTCGGGAAATAAAATGCAACCTCACAAGCATTGCCGTGTCTGTTTTCAACCCATTCCACTCTCTGCGGATCCACGGGTTTGTAAAGACCAAGAATGCATTGATAAAAACGCACAGGATGAAAAAAATCAACGCACAGTAAGAACACTAATGTTCGTATTTTTCGGGCTCTTTGCATTGCCCTATTTGATTTCACTCGCCATGCGAGTTTTGTAATCAATCCAAACCGAATTCTCGGACCAGCAAATGTCTAAGGAATCCTCGGGCACTTTGTAAGACAACTCCAGTTGCCATGAGTGCGAGGCCCAGTACACCAATCCAAATTGCAGAAATTCCATCTCCAATCACGCTGTCAAGTTGTGTTGTGAATCCTTGTGCAGTTTGCATTCCCATTGCAGCTCCAGTGGCCAGCAGTCCAAAACCAGGGAGTCCCAATACCAAAAGTGGTTTCTTTTGTGAAAGTGAAAGCATGGCCCAAGTTAGCACGGTGAATCCATGGGATACGGCAGTAAAGTTGGAACCCTTAGGAACATCGTAGCGTATGACGGTAGGAACTTCACGTACTCGTAGTTGCTTCTCACGAGCATCTTCAAGCATTTCAAGAGACAATTCCATGCCTTCTGAATCAAAACGCAGTCGTTCCAATGCCATGCGTGAAAAGGCGCGGAATCCTGATTGTGTATCTTTGATATCGAGATCACTTGAGAGATTTGATGCTGCTGTTATGACTTTTATTCCAAGACGACGGTATGCAGGCATATCAGTTCCTCCACCGCCATCAATGAACCGAGATCCGATGGTAAAGTCAGCCTCACCGCTGAGAATTGGCTCGAGCATGTTTGGTATGTCATGGGTTTCATGTTGGCCATCAGAGTCCAACAGAACCAATGCATCCGCCTCCATTTCTAGGGCTTTCATGAACAATGTTTTGAGGGCCCCACCGTATCCACGATTGATCCTATGGCGAACGACGGTTGCTCCACAAGCCTCTGCGATTCGAGCACTCGCATCCGAAGAACCATCATCGACGCAAATGACTTCATCAACATGGCGTAGCGACCGAATCACAACCGACCCAATGGTCTCCTCTTCGTTGTACATGGGCATGCCCGCAACGACGAACGGCCTCTCCGAGGACTCTCGTGGTGTGATGGATGTCACAATTAAATCCGGCTTCACCATTCTATATAGGTGCTTTCGTTTTTTTACTGAATCCTCGGTTAAAAGAGGGAAGGCCCCTTAGTTGGCCGAAGACAACCAAGGGGCGCTGACTTCATCTTGATAGATGAAGTGATGGGGGTAGATGTAAACGGTCATCATCAGTCTTGGAGTTGTGCAATGGTTGTCACTGCTCGGTCACCTTCCAGTACCTTGTTTAGAGCCGAAATTGAAATGACCAGAGGGACGTATGCTTGGCCGTCGCTTGTCATGTATGTGTTGCAATCTGCAAAGGCAGCAGTGTTCACTGAAACTTTGAGTGCACCTCCGGCATTACTGCGGCGAACATAGCCAACAAGGATGTTTGAATCTACAGATTCCTCCTCTTTCTGATTTGTATTTTTCTTCATGTATTCACCTCCCCTGAGACTCACACTCAGGACGATATGGCAGTCAGTTAACGGTTATCAAAGACATGTTGAGTTGGTTCATACCGTTGCACCCATCCCCTTATACGGATGCGGCATGTGCTTCGGCCATGCGAGCGCTGGTAACGGGAGGGGCCGGTTTTATTGGTTCACATCTGATTGACCGTTTGGTTGGCCGGGGCGACCATGTCGTTGTTCTCGACAACCTCTCAAGCGGACAAAAATCATTTATCGCTCATCATATCAAAACGGGCGCAGTCACTCTTGTTGAAGGTGATCTCACCATCCTAGAGGATGTAAAAAAGGCGATGTCAATGGAGATTGAATGCGTTTTTCACCTTGCAGCGAACCCCGACATTCGTCTTGGAACCCGTGTTACAGATACAGACCTTCAACAAGGTACTGTTGCAACCTACAACGTCGTTGAAGCGATGCGTATGAACGATGTAAAGAAAATAGCCTTC
Organism: Methanobacteriota archaeon; assembly: GCA_002726495.1. Taxonomy (GTDB): domain Archaea; phylum Thermoplasmatota; class Poseidoniia; order Poseidoniales; family Poseidoniaceae; genus Poseidonia. Next base: position 3,110 of record PBTH01000006.1, read on the forward strand.
GCATCAAGTTCAGTGGTGTACGGTGAAAACGCACCACTTCCCACTCCTGAAAATCACGGCCCATGCATGCCGATTTCACTGTATGGGGCAAGCAAGCAAGCCGGAGAAGGACTCATCAGTAGTTGGGTGGGTACTTTTGGTCTTCAAGCGTGGATTTTCCGTTTTGCCAACATCATCGGGGCGCGAGGAACTCACGGGGTGATTTTTGATTTCATTCACAAACTCAAAGCTGATTCGACCCGCCTTGAAGTGCTTGGAAACGGGCTCCAAGAGAAATCCTACATGGAAGTTGGGGACTGCGTAGATGGCATCCTTCATGTCATGGAGCATTCCAATGAACCATTGAATCTTTACAATCTTGGTAGCCACGATACTGCATCAGTTCGCCGCATTGCAGAGATTGTTGTTGATGTGACGGGCTGTGAAGGTGCAAGTATTGAGTACACCGGTGGTGACCGCGGTTGGGCAGGAGATGTGCCGCGTGCCAGACTCGCTATTGACAAAATGTTAGAAAGTGGCTTTGATGTCCGCATGAATAGCGAAGAGTCCATTCGCTACACTGCGAGTGTTTTACTCGATGAGATTGGAATGGGGGAATGAACATGAGATACGATGAAGAAGCAGATGTAAGAACAGATACCGCAATTAAGATCATGGCGCTCTTCTTTGCTTCAATTATGTTCCTTGCGTTCACAACCGACCCCATCGCCAGTGGTACCAAGGAGGGGCAACGCGCTCCTTCTCTAGAAGGTATGAGTTACAACGGAACCGGTTGGACTGAATTCAATATGGACGATTGGTTGGTTGACAACTGGACTGAGACAAATACTACTGCGGAATGGTTGGTTGTTGAATTCATGGATACTGACTGTGGATTTTGCTGGGAAGCCGCCGAAAAAATGGGTCAATATGCTGATTATTTCTCAAAGACAAACACCTATGAGGGAGAAATTTGGGATGGGCCAGTCATCAATTTCATCGCCAATGTGGGGGAACTCAACATACAGGGTCATGAAAGTAGCCGAGCCGAGATAGAGGCCTTTAGGGACAAGACCGGCAGTGAAGCCTGTGCTAAGGGTGACTGTTCTAACCGACCCGGTAATCCTCACACGTTCACCTATATCGATGACTTGGATTTGGACAATATGGATTCTTGGAACACTGACGGAACGCCAACATATTACTTGCTTCAGCCCGATGGTATTGTTGCTTGGGTTTCATCTGAAAATCCAAACGAAGAACTTCTAGGGGCTATTCAGCGCCTAACGGGTGGTGAATGAATGGATGCTAACATTGTCTTGATGCTTTACATCATTCCGTTGTTGTTCGGTACTGCACTGATTACGCCGTTTTTCCCGACACTTGGAACCGCACTTGGGGGTCGCTGGCCACAGTATCAAATTCCTCGCAGACAACGTCTCCTCGGTTTGAACCTGGTACTGCTCATAGGATTCGCAATTTCAGTTCATACTTTGTGGATTAGCAACAAAATCAGTGAAGGAGGCGCCGTATGTTCGAGCTCAACTGTATTTTCTTGCGATGATGTACTGGGCAATGCTGCTTACAATACCGACCCTGTTTTTGGTCTTTCTTGGGGCATGATTGGGATGGTCGCTTTTGGAGTTCTTTTGTTCCTCGCTAATTCAATTTCTAAAGAGCCTGATGCTCTGTGGGCTGAACGCTTTGCAAGGTATGGATTGTACTTGACCGTTATTGGTTTACCTGTGATCGCCTTGTTGATTTCTTATGAAGTCGCTATGGGCAAAATCTGCCAGTACTGCACCACCGCTCACGTTGCAAACATCATCGCTTTGGTTGGTTTCTGGACCATTGGGCGCATGCACGAGCGAGGCGATTGGAACGACGATGAGCCCGAATCGAGTACAAACTAAGTTCCATTATGGGTGAACTGTCATGAAGTCCGAGACCGTCTTTTGGCTGTTCGTTACCGTTGGAGCCTTAGTGGCTACGGGCGCTCTTCTTGGTTACAGCGATGGAACAAGCGAAGTGTTCTCTACGGCCGATGAGATTCATCCTCTGGCTCAAGACTGCTTGGGTGGTCACGGTGATGAAGTTGAGCACTATCATACTGAATTAATCATTTCAGTCAACAACGAATTCGTAGAGATTCCTGGTGATGTAGGCCTTAATGACGGTGACTGCACCATGCGACAACTTCACACTCACAGTACCAATGGAGTCATACACATTGAGATGAAAGAACAAGGAGTTGAAGCACCTCTAGAAGCATTCTTTGATGTTTGGGGGAAGCACTTCGATAAAACTGGTTTTGATGATTATCGGGTTGATGCAGACCACGAGTTGTTGATGTTTGTCACCACACAGGAAAACGGTACGGAAAATAGGGAACAGGTTACGACATTTGAGACCCATATCCTTGAGAACAATCAAAAAATTGAACTTGTCTACCGAGAAAAGGCATGATCATGGTGTGTATTCCTCAGCGAAATGGTATGCATTTGGTTCTGAATCAATCACTTCCATTCGAAGTACGGTCACTTCAATTTCAGAAGCCTCCATGTATGTTGTTCGCAGCTCATGCATTAACTGTCGCTGAACATCTTCCATTTCTTCTCCGTAAAGAATTGTTAGGTGGTGTGATGATTCATTGCCTATCTTTGCGACGTATTCGATAACCCACTCTTTGAGGGGCTTCTCCTCTTCCCATGTGATGTCTTCCCATGTTTTTGTCATGGTAATACATTGTTTCTGCAGTTTATCAAACCTCGTATCAAATGTCCAAGCAATTACGGGAAAACGGGGATAATTTCCTCTTTTCGGTAAAATATCGTCAGCAATTTAGGCGATATGTTACTTTTTACGATAAATTGCGACCAAACTTAGCGTAGCGCAAAGGCCGATGAGAACCCAGCCGGATGATGAAGAATCTTCAATCGTTATGGAACGATGTGCCATTTCTACGGCTCCATATGTCATTGCGTTCGAACCGTTTTCAATTGCTTCGTTGGTTGGCTCATGAACAAGGATCACGCTCCATGAGTCATAATCAGCAAACTCTATTGAAAAATCTTCATCGCAAGAATCACCTGAACTTGCATTTAACAATCCGATTTGGGCGGTAATCGCTTTGCTGCTAAGGTCGCATTGGGCGGTGCCGAGGAGAACCCTATCTCGTGTTGGTCCTCCGACATTGATTCCATAATCCGGAACCAGCATACCGTGTTGAATGACCATGAATGTCAGTTGTGTTCCATTTTTGTCATCAACTTCTGCATCCAGTAAAGACGCCTTATACCCCTGCTCAGTCTTTTCGACCTGAAACGACATTGAGGTGACATTTTGTCGCACAAGTTCTGTATTGAGAATGTCTCGCTGAACCTCACCCCATGCATCATAACCCACGCGTGGCTCTCCTCCCTCAACAACAAATGTCGGCGTTGAGGCGATGGCCGGGTTGACAAGTTTCATTCGATTGATTCGGTGTTGGGCAGCTTCGGGTTGAATGGCGTCATCGCCGTCGGTTGGATGCAAAGCAACAAGTGCAATACGTGAGCCATGGCTATCCGCAACTGTTTCAAGTTCGGGGTCAACTTCTGAACAGATCAAGCACCATGTTGCCGTGTATTCTTCGACCAGGAGCGTTCTACCTCCTTCTCCCGTAGAAACAGGAGATTCAAACGATTGGTCCATGGGCACGACGAGTGCTACGACTGGTTGGGAAAGGAGGGTGGCCAACAAATAGAGGGAGAGCCCAACAAAGGTTTGCGATTTCATTGATACCCCCTTCATCATACGCCCTCTTGTTACTGGCGAAGATGCCTTCTGCCTTGATTGCTTGGATTTGCGCTGCAAAGAGAAAAGGATTCATGAGGGCATCGCGTTCGTAAGGGTATGGAGGGGTTACACTTGGCAGACCATTGGATAGAAAATCACAAGCGTGATTCTTGGCGAAAACAAGCCAAAGCCAGTGGCTACCGTGCGCGTTCAGCGTTCAAACTCAAGCAAATCCAAGAGCGGTTTGGTTTGGTCCGTAAGGGAGATACCGTCCTCGATGTTGGTTGTCACCCAGGTGGATGGGCTCAAGTCGCCGTCGAATTGGTTGGCCCTGAAGGCCATGTTGTTGGCGTTGACCTCGAACCCTGTCAGCCGGTTGAGGGTGCTGTATTGCTCACAGGCGACATTACCGATTCCCTCACACAAGAGCGGGTTCTGGAGGAACTCAATGGTGAATTGATCAATGTCATTGTCTCGGATATCTCTCCGGATATTACTGGGAAATGGGACATGGATCAATCGGTTGCCATGACATTGGTCGCTGATGTTTTTGATTTCTCTCTGCCTCTCTTGAAAAAAGGTGGAGCATTTACAACGAAACTCTTCCAAGGAATAGGAGTTCAAGAATTGATTGATGCAGTTCGCCCTCACTTCTCCACAGTACGTCGTTTCTCACCGGATGCCTCTCGTAATTCTTCTTCTGAGGTCTATCTTGTCTGCCGTAACCACATGCCTTGGAAATCACCAAAGGAATCAATCCGAGAACGATATGAAAATGCAGTTGATGTTTTGGTTGGTGGAAATGAAATTGAAGAAGGCCCTGAACCGACTACAACTTCATTCTCGGTTCGTAAAAAGAAAGAATCGTAAGAGCATTGAAGTGGGTTGAAGCAAACTCATTCGTTTATGTCCAACAATGACAGTTCATGGCCATCTCCTGCAAACCGTATCGTCAATCTCCGCCCGAATTCTCCAGTTCGACACTTGGAGATGGTCATTCTCCGAATTTATCCACAACGTCTTGTCGTGTCTCAGCAGTTTACTGGGCATGTTGCTGCCGCATGCGGCCGTGATGAAACGGGTATCGTGGGGTTGGTATTGTGGGGCAGTCAAGTGAATGATGTCCGTGTCGGTGATATTATTCGTATTGAATCTGGATGGTGTCGGCTTCGCGAGCAATCATTGGTGGTGAGCACCGGAAGGACGGGTCGCATGTCCATAGTGAGTCGTTTTGGTAGTCATTGAGGAAGAGGGTTCTTCACGCAACCATAAAGAAGGGGAGGGCATGGGCAGACTCGTCCCGAGGCACTAATATGAGCGAACGAGCAACAACTTGTACATCATCCGGTATTCCCCTTGCTGAAAAGGGCTCGACAACTTTCCCATGTCCTGGCTGCTTCAAACCAATTGGCCGCAGCCCACGTGTACGAAATCAAGGCGTCATATACCGTTGCCCTCACTGTGGCTTTGAAGGACCTTGAGGTGATATCATGGGTATGGTAGTAATGACATACAAGGTAAATCCGGATTCGGATGTAGACGTAGTCGACAGTGATTCGATTGCTGAGGCAATCCTTGGTCTTCGCAATGAAAACTACGATGTCCAAAAGGTAGAGACAAAACCTCTTGCTTTTGGTCTTAAATTTGTTCAAGTTCACGTCACCATGAACGATGGTGAAGGACTCGCTGATGCCTTTGAAGCTCAGATGAGCCAAATTCACGGCGTCGGTGAAATCGAAGTTCTATCCATGGGACTTATCTGATTGGGAACTGTATCTTACAGTCGCCTCTCATATCACAAAGTAACTTGCGTGGTTATTGATTCTGCTCGCTTAGAGATGCGATAGCGGAGAATGCATAAATTCACGAAGCAATGTGGTTGCGTAACTTCCTGAACTGAGAATGAATCTAAACCGAATACAAGCACCCTCTGGATGCCATTTGTCACCCTCCTGCGGTCCTGCTTCCCATCGCTTGCTCAGGCTGCTTGCCTCAGCGATTGGGACAGTATCTATGCTAAATTCTTGAAAATGACTGACCAGTGAACGTCGAGTTCCTTTGCTGGAAAGTCGTGGAACCGCCTCAACATGCCATGTTACATCTGCAAGCCCTTCGTCTTCAAGCGTTTCTCGCTCTAACTCGCCGGGTTTCCCTTCGCAAGTTGTTATTTCGCTACCTGGTAATGGACCGGTTGTGATCAACCGTCCCATTTCACAATTTCTAGAAATACGGGGGAGGGTGCGCTCTTCAACAACCACACAAGATTGCACATCGAGTTGGCCTTTGTCATCCATACGCCCAACAATGTCGCCATCAACAGGTTTTGAAAGAGGCAATCCGGCTTCAATTCGCTTGAACAATGACTTGTTGAATACAATGGATTGCAATGCATGAACCGTCATGAGCTGTAGGTTTCCAGGTAGTTTTCGGAACGCTCCAACGAAGTCATCAGGGCGGCCAAGCAAATGCTCGATCATTTTCCGCTCAAAACCCATCCATCGGGGCAACATTTCCAAGATGGATTCATCGATTCCATTCTCGCGAATGTAGGCGCGTACCTTTTGGGCATCTTTCTCTTCGTTTTTCCCTTCCATGGAAAGGTATGCCATGACCGCTTCTTCCCATTGGTCCCGAACAACATGAGAGCCTACAACAGGAGTTACGGGTCGTCCCGAGCCGAAGCGTTGAGGTCCAATCCAATTTGGAAATCTACCCTTGCCTAGAGATTCCTCCATATCGTTTTGAATTCGGTTGACTTCATTCATTGCCTGTTCATTGGAAAGTGGATTTCCTTCCTCGTCACAGCAACCACGAACGACGATTGTAAATCGATTTCCTCGGTGGTTTCCAAATCCAATTTTTTGATGCGTTCGGCCAAGGACCTCAATCTCAACATCAGGGAGTTCAACAGCTGTAACTTTGTTCATTGGGGCGTCGATAACAAAGAGTTGGGAAGTAACCGCTCGTTTGTCTTTGGTTCCAGCAAAGAAAATTCGGTTTCTTGGTATTTTCAACGTCGCTGAGAGTTGATTGCAAAATCGGTTTGTCTCCCAGTTGGTTAATGTGATTTTAGCGACGGTAAACCTGCCTCGGTTGTCAAAGTGAATGGGTGTGGCGATTTCTTCAACCCGAAAATCAGAAACTCTTGCTTTGATGAGTCCACCAATACCGTGACTCTTTGTCGCGTAGCCAATCATCCCTATGGCTTGAGCGACGGAGTCCATGACGATGACCTCTTCAGAGGCTGGCGTCAGTGAATTCCTTGGCGACGCCGCTGACGATATCCTTCAGTACTTTTTCAACACCGGATTTGGTGGTGGTGCGAATGTAAAATTCGGGGTCGTCAAGTTCGGGGTGGCCTGGGAAATAATTAGCATAATCAACGCTTTTGTGAGCGTTGAGGCGTTGACGCAGGACCTGAAGAGCGGTGTGGCTCTCCCCAATAATTCGGAGTCGCAGTTCATTCTTCTCTTTCTTGAGCACTGTAACAGGCATGATGACCGGTCGTTCCACCGGCCAACTTGTTTTGAACCTTCTCATCAAATTCTTCTAACATGTTCAACCCGAAGCGGTGAAAAGTGGGAAGGTTCTCCTCTTATGATAGCATGGCTACCTCTCTGTTTTTGTACTTGCATCAACGGGAGAAGTATATGGATACCGCTCGTCTTGAGGAGAGACTGGCCTCCTCAGCGGGGACATTTCGGCGTGCGGCTCCATTTATTGTCGTAACATGTGTTCTTTTGACGCTGTTACTTCTTGGACAACTTGTTGTTTCTCCACCTACATTTGAAACCGACCTCAATGACTTTGCGCCCGAATCGGATTCTACCCAAATTCATGATGAGATCCATGAGTTCTTTCCCGACGAAATCCGTCCAATGTTCATTCATGTGACTGCAGATGATGGTTCAAACGTTCTCAGTCTGGAATCTCTTCAAGCAATGGATTCGGATTTGGAACACTTCAAAAACGAATCTGTCAAGCGCCAAAATCTGGTTCATGTGTGGACTACTGCCCCTGGTATTCTCCAGTTAAGTTTGGATGAGGAAGGTAACGGAGAGCAAATCGCCGATTTGAACAATTGGGGTCAAATCCTTGATGTACTCTTTGATGAAAATGAAACATGTGTTCTGGACCGTGATAATGAGCTTCTTTCGGCAGCGACATACGCTACTTCGGCTCTTCTTAACAATGATTTTTCAATTGACCCAACCTGTGATTATCTCGATGGAGGAACTGGTGACGGAGCGCCAACAGCATCATCAACACTTTGGGTGCTTGAAATTGACCCNGAGATGAGTGAAAATCAGCGCAAAGAATTACAAGACCAAATGCGNGANATATTTTCCGAACGCTCCGAANNGTCAAGCATGAATTATGCTACGATTTCCAACGACTTACTCGCTCATGACATCGATGAGGGCACCTTTGACAACCTCATCTTACTGATCGCCCTTGCATCATTTGTTGTTGTCTTGATGTTGGGGGTCGCTTTCCGTTCTACAAAGCGTGTTATCTTTCCATTGATCGGACTGTCAAGCGCATTGATTTGGACGTATGGAATACTCAATGTATCCGGTGCGCGATTCACTGCCCTTGAGGCAACGGTTGCTCCACTTGTACTCGGTTTAGGCATTGATTATGCCATTCATCTACAGCGCTCTCAAAGTTCGTTTTCTGAGGAGTATCCTGACCCGGCAGAATCTTGGTTAAGGGCAACAGCTCACCTTTCCATACCGCTTTCATTGGCAGTGGTGACGACTGTCTCAGCTTTCCTTGCCAACATCATTTCACCGCTTCCACCGCTTGCAACACTCGGCTATGCACTCTCCCTTGGTGTCATCTGCGCCTTCCTTTCATCGACGGTATTTGTGGGCGCTCTTCACGTTATGTTTACGAATGAATCCCAAGGCAAGATTCTCTCTCCACTTCGTTTACCACGCCTTTCTGATGCTATTGTAAAGCTGCAACAAAAGCAACAAGTCGGAGTTATCCTTGTCACCATACTCATTTCGGGGTTGTCAATATATGGAGCCGCTTCTTTGGAAACAGATTTTGATTTGGCTGATTTCGTTAATGAGGATCTTGAAATCATGAACGTTAGAGATGATTTGTCCACCAATTATGAAAGCGCAGGTTGGAAGGTCATTTACATCCTCATGGAACCCGTTGAAGGTCAGGATTCAATTCCAGGTGACGATTATCTCCTCACAGAATTAAGAAACCTTCACAGTGATTTAGAATCAAATAACGACGTTGTCGGGACCGATTTTAGGATCTCTTCTCCATCCTATGATGGACCTTACACCATCGTTCGTGATGCGGTTTTGCGCGATACATCCTTCGGTGAGATGTACAATATGGAAGTTGATGATTCTGGTGACGTGCTTTCAATTGACCGTAGCCAGGGTGTCAATCTGGGCATGTTCTTTGCATCACTTGCTCAAAACGAATCAACTGCCGACCCACTTACAGGAGAAACATGGGCAAACCGCGTTTCCAACAGCGTCCACATGGATGGCTCCAACATCACTTACCTTCGTCATGAAGTTCGGGTTGAAGCCTCAACGTCTTCACAATCAAATCGAGTTGTGGAAAACTTCCGTGAAATATTGGGTTCAACCGACGAATCTGGGACATTGAAGTACGAACTCAAGGAACACGCCCAACTCCATGTTACTGGAGATTTGGTTGTTCTTCAGACGGTCCTTACAGGTTTGTCTTCTTCTCAAATTGAAAGTACTGCGATCTCATTGGCCGTTTCGTTCCTTGTACTGTTTGCATTAACTCGTAGAATCATGCCAGCGGTTGTTGTCCTCTTCCCCGTCGGAGTTGCTTCGTTGTGGGTTGTTGGGTCAATGGCCCTTATCGGTTTGAAATGGAACGTTCTTACCGTGATGGTGACAGCGTTAACCCTTGGAATCGGCATCGATTACTCCATCCATATGTGGAGAAGATTTGAGGTTGAAATGGCCGACAGAGGTGACCATTGGGAGGCATTACGCGCAGCGATTGACACGACAGGTGTTGCATTGATGCTGAGTGCGGTGACAACCATGTCTGGATTTGCAGTATTGTTGTTCTCTCCGATGCCGGTGATTCAAGACTTTGGCCTTATTACAGCCATTACCGTCTTGTTTTCGCTTATTCTAGCACTGATGCTGTTGCCGGTTTTGGTCGAACTTTCTGCACGCGGAAAAGAATCCAGTGATTCAAAGATTTCAAACGAATCAAATGACAGCTAAAGCGTCTGCGATATCATTCATTTCTAACCCTTGTTCTCGTGCCACTAAGGCGTAGGAAAGCCATGGTGTTATGTGGTGAAATGCTGCGATTTTTCGTTCCGCTCTCCGCTTGAGTTCGCTGGCCTCAAGACCGCTGTTGCGTGAAATGAAACGAACCAGACGCTTGGTCAATCTTGCTCTTGGGTCAAGGATTTCATCAGCAGGTGCATGAGGAATCTCTTCTGTAGGTGAACTGAGAACAGTGGCAGAACTCTGCGGTTTGGAATCGCGGTGTTCGTTAACGGCTGATGCTTGAGGTGGAGAGAGAAGTTTGGACGGTCTGGGGAACCAGCCAAGAGGGACCTCCACCTCACCGATTTCAACAGCGAGTTTGACCACTTGTTGCTCATTGGTCAGCCAACCGCTTGCCGTCAATTGTTTGACCGCTTCTTCTGCTTCATGGGGGGCCACCCATTCCATATCAAAGGAAAAGAATCGTTCTAAATCGAGCAAGTTGATTTCACTGGTACCTCGAAAGGCGATGGTGAGAACACGACGTATGTCTGCATCGGCCTCGCTCATAGGTGGCTCAAACCGCGAGAGTTGAAGAAGGTAGGCTTCAATCACTTTCCTCTAGTTTGGTGAAGGATTTGTCCTCGTTAAGGATCCATCTTCCGCATTCTTCGCCGACATAGTAAGTCGCATCCAATGTGTATTCATATTCCCCTCCACCAGGGAGTTGGCTGTAGTCCGATGCATGACGGTATTCGCCAATTTCCGTCTCTCCATCATCGATGTTGGCAGGTTCAAGGGCATCCATGTACTTGGCAGCCATTTCCTGTGGCGTCGGTGATTCCTTGGCCTTTGGAGGGCTTCTTGGTGGGCCTTTTGTTGGCCGTTCCCCGCTGGTTTTGGAAATTTTAGCACCGGGTGGACCTCGTTGTTTTGTTGGCCTCTCAGTTTCTGTGGATGGTGCACTTGGGGGGGCAGTCGAACCATCGAGAGCGTCGAAGATTTTCTCTTCATCAATCTCAGGTTGATTACGTCGTCGCAGAAGAACCGCTCCTCCAATCAATGCAGCACAAGATAATCCTCCCGTTGCAAGAACAACAGCGCTCATTCCCTGGCCCTCGCTGGTGTAGGTCATGTTCCATTGATTGTTTTCTTCGTTCAGTTCCCAAATGGCTTCTTCTTGGTCAACGGTGATTTGAAGCACCCAAGTTCCAGCAGGTGCAGTAAAGGTTCGCTGGATAGTTTTTGCTGAATTTCCATTCATGGAATAAAATATAGAACGTCCCACTAGGGTTGTTTTTTCACCTTGTATAATCTCAATACTAGCGTTGAATGGAATCGACAGCGATTCACCAGAGTTCACGACATTAAATGAGAGTCGAACCGTTTCTCCTTCAACAACATCTTGGCTCACTTTGACACCTTCCAACATCAGTTCTGGACCGATGTTGTTGAGATTTGTAACGAACCATGGGTCCAGATTTGAATTGCCATCAGCAGATACAAGCTCCCATCCAGCATCATCAACTCCTTCGGCCCAACATTCAAGCGATGCTTGGGGAGAAAGTTCTGAAGGGTCGCCCAATCCGCTGAAATCATATACAAAACTGAACATTGTCCTTCCATCAAATTCATTTGTTGAGTTTCTAACAAGAGAAATCGGTTCCCATTCAACATCCAATGAACGAATTTGACATGTGAGCGAGAGCGGCGAATTCCAACCTTGTCCTTCTCGGATACCCACTCCAATATCAACTGCCTCAAGGTGGAATCGAGATACTACGGAGGCCATGTTTGAACTGAGCAATTCAGGCGCCTCACCATCAAGGATGAATTCCGGAATGTCAAAGGCTACTACCTTTTCCAATTCGAGAGGATCCCACAATGCGACTTCAAATTCCTTTACAAGTCCAGTTTTCATTGGAGTAGGAATTGAATACTCGAGGTTTCCATCGCTGACAACAACGCTTGTACCTCCGAGCCATAATTCTCCCAAGATCCTCCCGCGCCATTGAAGTTTGAGTGCTCCTTCGTAAGGTGTTTCACTCAAGAGGTGGCTTACCGTAGCAGTGATGTTTAACTCATCTCCAGCCATAACCGCAACACCCTCGCTGATGTTCTGTTTTACAGGACCACTGGTATCCTCAAGCGTGTGAACCTCAATGGATAGCTTTCGTTGCAGTGTCCATGAATTTTCACTTATTTGATTTGCAGTCCCGTCTTTATCGGTCACAATCACCTCAAGGGAACCTTGAGACAATCCTGATTCCGTAAAACTCCAATCCACAGTTGCCCATATTTGGAGGACGATTTCACCGTTGTTGGCTTCAACACTGCATCTGCTTTGGTCAATGATAAGTCGCTCATCCAATGAAGCACATATCCCAGTAGATGCAGTATAAATCAATCCAAGCCTCTCATCTCCTCCAAACTTAATTTTGATTTCTGAAATGTCGTTAAGTCCGTTTGGGTCAGAGGCTACGACCCTGTATCCAATGTCTCGTGACGGTTCCATTCGGGTAACATTGACACTCATCATCGTACCCAGCGGTTCTACAAGTTGTATCGTAGCGGTTGAAGGGGTCCTTGATTCCCATCGTGCATGACCTACCGAGGGGTCAGCTTGTGGAATTTCAAACCCAGCTGCATCGGTTCCAAGCAACAACAACCGGACCCACTGATGGTCATCATTGGCGGTATCATTGACAGTAACATTGACCATCCATGTGTTCCCATTTTGGTCAACATAAGCCGACACGGTCCTGTATTCCTCCATTTGTGCAATTCCGTCTGCAGGTGTTGTTGAACTTCCATCGTCATGCCCTTCAATCCAGAGCAAGGCAGTAATGGTCTCGGGCGTAAATCCTCCAACGTCATGGAATTCAAACGACACAACCCGATGGTCATCTTCATTGAGGTATTGGTCCGTGGTCGGTGATACACTCAACAGAGTTGGACCTTCTCCGTTAAGGACGAAATAATACGGTTGTGTGCTTGAGATTAAATTCCAATCTTGACTTGTTCGCACCTCAAGAGAAAACTCCACTTCTCCGGAGATTCCTTCGGGTAAATTGAGGGTGACTTGATCGATTTGCCCAGAGGGTAGATTGAACCATTGAGTGGATGAATTGCTCCATATTCGCTGGTCTTGAGTATCCAAATCAAAGGTTTTGATGTTGGTATGAAGTCGGCATTGAATGGTACCGCCAAGCAAACGTAGTCCCGAATTTGTGAAGAAATGGTCAATGGTGATGTTCAATTCAGTGTTTGCTGGCAAGACTTCATGTTCTTCAACCAAATCATTACCTACGCTTGAGAAATCTGCAGTGATCTCCGTAATTTCTATGGTGACATCTTTGTCCAATGGTATCCTGTCTGGGTGGAGGTAAGTTGCATTGCGCTCTGCATTCGTACTGACTTTGAATCGAAGGTAATCGGTTGGCATCGAGCCGCTTAGAGAAATGCTCCATGTGATGTTTTGTCCTGAGGCATCAATTGGCCCAGGTACTGCCTCAATTTCTTGAGTGAATAAGAGTCCATTCGGGTCGTGAATTGACATGTGTTGTGAACTTGTATTCCATGTCAATATCGTCCATTCTGACCCTTGATGAAAACTTCCAAATTCATCACTAGGGTGTAAAGCAAGTATATACTCACCATCCATTGTTGATGCATGGTGATGGGTTGTAATATCAACTGCTGAGGCTGTTGGTTGCATGTATTCGGGCAATGAATCCGAAAAAGCGGCTTCATCTCCCCCGAACGATACGTCAATCAATTGCGGAATTTCCCACTCCATCAGTTGACTTGTGGTCATTTTTATTCGATACTGCAAATATCTTGTATTTTCACTTATTTCACTCATTGAAGTATTTCCTTGGTTGAGATATGAATAGACAGGTACAGTGGTTGGTTTCCATGAAGCGGTTGATATTCCTGATTGCGTGGAAGATGTTCGGTATTGCATTAGGGCAGAAGTTCCACTTGGTTCATTAGCTGTAAATCCAAGCCAAATTGGGCTCGCTGAGCCATGTTGATTTGAACTCAAATCATGCAATGGAGATGTAAGCCAACCGCTGTGCTGTTGTGGATTTGTAAAATAATCACCTTCTGCGAGGTATTGTACACCCCATGTACTGAACCTGTTCGTACTTGTATCTCCGCCTGCAGAAACAAGGGTGTTGTTGGCTTGTACGAGGGAGGAGTCAAAAAATCCGTAAGGAAGTGTTGTATGGGTTCTCCATTCGTCGGTAAATGGATTGTATCCGTAAGTTTTGTCGCTTTTTGTTATTTGCCACCCGTTCGATTGATACCCGCCATGGATCACGATTTCATCATTGAAAACATCAGCGGCATAGGCAACCATTTTCTTTGAGGAATTGACCAATTGTGTCCATGTATTTGTTAGTGGGTCATAGGCTTCGGTTAAATTCGTATCATCGTATACCGTAGCATTCGCAACTGGGTCAAAAAATATTGCAATACCACCGTATGCAATCAGTTTACCTTGGAATGCTACCAGTTGAAACGAGTGGCGTGGATGATTCATACTGGCAAGTTGAGTCCAGTTGTTGTTGATTGGGTCGTAGCGCATCAACCGGTCTGTAGCATCGGACTGGTCGGGTTTGGAAACACCTCCTGCAACGTAGATCATGTTGTTGTGAGATTCAACACCGGCTAATCCTACCTTTGAGCCGGTTGGCATGTTTGTTCCAAGAGTCCAATTCCCTGTATTCGGGTCAAACACTTGCATCAGTCCTTCAGAATTGATGCTGGGATTTGAATTTGGATGCAAATCACCGATCATGTAGATTTTATTGTTCACTGTAGCACACCCGTGGTATTCTTGAGTTTGCGCAAGTGTTGTTGGACTGGGCCACCATGATGTATTGGAATTGTAAAAGATATCAACGGCATCTGAAGGCTCCTCGTCTCCAGTATTCAATGGATTAGGGTCCGTCCTGCCGCCAGCAAAGTACACTTGGTCATGCGAAGGTAGGTAAGCAGAACAACCCCCGGTTCTCGGCTGTACCAAACCGCCCATACCCGCAGGTCCCGTCCATGATATGGGCGGGCGCTCCAAGCCTGTTACTCCTGTTGAATAGGTCGTTAGATTGGTATGGAGGAATCCTTCATTGGTCGTGAAGGAGTTTAATCGTTCATTTGTTCGTTCTTCCGAATCTTCTTCCTCAAATTTAATTGATTCAATATCATTGTTAACCAATCCAAACCATGGGCAAAGAACCATCAGCCCAGTGATGACCAATGCAGCGCATATTTTTGAATTGGTCATGTCAAGGCTAGGGGGAGATGGTTTGTATATCCTTGCCGTAGGAGTTCTTGCAGATTCCAGAGTTTTTGTAGTGTAGACTTCCCAAGGTTCATGATGGTGGGCACGCTGCGGGGTAAAGGGGGAACCATGGTAAAAGACTACATTGCACGAGACCCCCGGACAGGAAAACCGATTCATGTCACCAGCACAAAGGTTGTAGAAGCATCCTTTGAGCCCATAGAAGGTCCATGGTCTGCGTTACGCCCAGAAGACGTCATGTCTCTTGCAGATGGGTCACTTGACCAGCGCGAAGTACTTTGGCTTGGAGCAGGTCATGTCATGAGTCGTCAGCATGGAGTTCGTGCATTGTCTACTGTCCCACAAAGCATGGTTCGTGCTGCCCATCGCCTTCTTTTGATGGCTTTTGAGGATGATGATGAAGTGGTTCGTGTCAGTGCCCTTGAGGTACTTCCTGAATTTGCAGTTCGCCGTTCTGAAGACTTGTTTGATTGGCTGTCAGTCCTTCTTGATGACGACTCGGTCAAGGTTCGTAATGCGGCAAGCAATGCGCTTGCAAGAGCCGCTCCTACGTTTCCATCGGCCGTCCAATCTTCGTTAGAAAATGAACTACGCTCCGATGTACCTTATCGCCACAAGGCCGCATGGAAAGGCCTCACCGCTCTCACCGAGACCTGGCCCGAAGTCGTTGCAGACCACATCGACACACTGCTTTTGGAGCCAGATGTAAAGATGCGTCGCAAAGCAGCAGGTCTTTTGCGCAAAGTACTCTCGAAAAAATCCTCTGCGGTTTGGGATTTGATTTCTTGGTCTCTAAATGACGATGACGCAATTGTTCGCCGTACTGCTGCAAAAACCCTACCAGCTCTCGCTCGTCAAGATGTTCGAATGGCAACAATGTTTGCTGAACGGGCAATTGTCGACCCTGATGCAGAAGTTCGTCTTGCGGCGATTAAGGCCATCCAAAAGTTGGACAAGGACCACGGCCGTGCACGTGACCTCATCGTCGCTGGCGCCCGTTCCAAGGACCTCAGAGTTCGAAAGGCGTGTGTTGAACTTCTTCCAAGACTTATGGGAGAGGATGAATTGCGAATCTTTGCTACTGACCTGCTCAAGACCGAAACAAATGAGGATCTGATCAAATTGCTTGATGAAATGCGATTTGATGCTTCGCTTGAGGGCACTGAGGCTCAAAAGAATGCAGCGCTCGCCCCCGCTCTTCCAGTTCCGGAAATCGATAAAGAAGTTGCTCGTTCCCAAGGCAAGGGTCTTGGTTTACTCGCATCCGCAGAACCAAAAAACATTGTTGAAAAGGCAGAGCAGCAAGAGGCCATTGAGAAATCTATAGAGTCTTCTGCACCGGTCAATGAACGACGCCCCAGCCAAGATGAAATCATGGGCTACATGGATGATGATGAGGATGAATTTGATGATTATGAGGCGATGCCTGACGAGGAAATGTTCTGATTATTTTTCTACGTGCAAATACGGCATGGTTAAGAACAGGAGGTCGGTCGCAGAACCGCTTAAGAGGTGGATTGTATGAGTGAAGCACCGTTCAACGACAAGGCCGAACAATTTGACCGACTGTGGGACGGACTCACTCCAAAGGGTGTAAACCGAACACGTGCACTCAAGTTCCGACAATACCTTCTTGAGCATGTCCGACAGATGCGTCGACCACTTAACCGTGAAAACGCTCGTAAATACTGGATGGGCGAACTTCAGAAGGAAATTGCCGACAAGGACAATTATTGATTGATTTCGTGGAGGTTGCCTGCGTCTCGGCGACCAAATAACCAACAAGGAGACGGAGGGAAAACAAATGTTCACCACCACACGCTTTGATTCTTGGGACCTACCAGAACACATTCTAACCGGATTAAACACCATCGGATGGGAATTTGCTACTCAAGTGCAAAAGGACACCGTCCCCCTGGCACGTAATGGTCGTGACGTGATTGGTCAGGCCCGAACTGGTTCTGGAAAAACAGCAGCGTTTGGTTTACCAATCTTAGAGCGATGTCAACCGACAGGCGCTCTGCAAGCTCTGATTTTGACCCCAACCCGTGAACTCGCAAACCAAGTTGCTGAAGAAGTCAACATGCTTCAAGGTGAATCAGGGCTAACGATTCTCACTGTTTACGGCGGAACTGATCTTGAAAAGCAAGCCAAAACTCTTGGCGGCGGAGTTGACATCATCGTCGGAACTCCTGGCCGAGTCATGGACATGACCGAACGTGGCCATATTGACCTCTCCAATCCAGCATTGCTTTGTCTTGATGAGGCAGACCGTATGCTTGACATGGGATTTTTCCCAGACATCATGTGGGTTGTTGAGCGAATGAAGAGCAGGGAGCAGACGCTGCTCTTTTCAGCGACATTCCCCCAGGAGATCATTGACGCTGCCCATGAATTCATGAACGATCCTGAATTTGTACTTACCAATGCAGAGGAATTGGATATCCCTCCTATTGACCTCTTTTCAGTTCACATTGGCCGTTCCAACAAGTTGTGGGTCCTCGGACGTCTTCTTGCCCGCATGGATGATGTTGACCAAACCATCGTCTTCTGCAATACGAAGCGAATGGTTGACCTTGCTGTTGAGCGATTGAAGAAGCATCGTTTTGATGTTGTAGGTCTGCATGGCGACCTCAATCAAAATCAGCGTGAGAAAATACTTACTCGGTTTAGAGAGGGTGAAGTGAAGACCATTGTAGCAACTGATGTTGCTGCTCGTGGTATTGACGTTGATGCCATTAGTTTGGTTGTAAATTACGACCTTCCTGTTGATATGGATTCCTTTGTTCATCGTATTGGCCGTACCGGACGTATTGGGCGCAGTGGAGAGGCATGGAGCCTTGTTTCCAGGGATGATGCCCCACAACTTTCTCGCATTATGGCAACATATGGTTTGGATATTGTTCCATCAGAAGCACCAGAGCTTCCCGAAGGCATGGAACGTGATCCTGTGCGAAAGCAGGATGACTTTGGAGAATCTGCAGATGTATTCGGATATGTTACGGTCAAACTAGATTTGAGCCCTGAAGACGCAGGTTCTGCTCATAAGGTTTCATCATGGTTTGTTGAACAACTCAACTGTGATGAATTGGCTGTGGGTGAAGTTCGTTTCTCAGATGCACATACCTATGTGAGTTTGCACACCAGCAAAATTGGACTTGCAATGAAGGCAATGCAAAAGCGTCCCTATGGGGAAAACACCATTTCAGCATCCATTGAAGAGTAATTATTCCTCTTCAGATGAATTGCGCGTCTTCCATGAGCCCGTCTTTTTGTTGTGATGGCTCTTTGGCTTATCGTCATCTTGGGCTTCATCTTCCTTTTTCTCTGGCCAATTACCGAATTCATCCGGGCGCTCGATGACGATGCCTATGCTTCCAATCATGACCAACGAGATAGCAGAAAGCGACCAAGCATATCCAATCGCATCGTCCCATCGTTGCTGGGCACTTCCACAATCAGAGGAAATCAAACTCGCAAATTCACACATGTCAAGAGTTTCTTTTGCTTGAATCGCTTCTTCATTGGTCGTAATGTTTGATAGGGCGAGAATCACAAATAACACTCCGACAGCGAGAACAGCCCAGTGCTTGGTTTCCAGGTTTTTCCTTCGTGCTATTCGCCACGACTCCTTTGTTGCCTGCGACGCTTTTATGGTGCCAGAGGCGCCATTGAATTTGAAAAACCAGGCCATCCACATGAGTGTTAGGACCGTGAGGAAACCCCATTTATACACAACTTCATGGAAGGTCCACATGTTCGAAAGACATGCCTGTTGGTCGGGATTTGCGAGACAACCTTCGAGAGCGATTGGATAAAATACAACAAGCCGCATGAGATTAAGGACGTATACAATGCCGCACATTACGGCTACTGACTTGATTTTGAAGCGCTGCGACATGCCGTCCGTCATCATAATGAGAGTTGACAAGAATATCATTTCATGAACGCCAGCACACTCATCGGACACATACAATCCAACGGTATCGTGCGGCCCAGGAAAACTGGGATGGACAAAATCAATTCGTGTTAGCCAACCGTTGTGATGGCTGATGACAGCGCTCCCTTCGCCGTAGAGAAGATTTGTGATTTCATTCCAAAGCCAAGCTTCCGTGACTTGGATGGGAGCCAATGTGTCAGAAGGCAGCGTCAAGAACCAATAGAAGGCTTCCATGCAGATAAGAGCGAGTGGAATTCGCCCGTACCTCAGTCCAAGTTCACCGACCTCTTTCCATGACATGTCCCCATCTGGACGCGTCCCGGTTTGGGTGGGCATGAAGCGACATATGAGGCCTTGTTGAATAAGGTGTTGTGGCTGTTGTAGAATGTTGGATGCTTTAGATTTCAAACAATGTGTTAAAATTGGTCCACTTCTTCCACAGGACAATGGCAACAGAATCGAGTCCTCCGGATGCAACGCACCGGCTTGATGTTCTGGGTTTTTATTGCCCAGTTCCGGTTGCCAAAACAAGGCAAACATTGCTTGAATTATCCGATGGAGATGTATTGGAGGTGCTCGCTGATGACCCTGAAACCCTTCATGACATGCCGCTGTTGCTGAATCGCAGTCGTCACCATTTGCTTAATATCACTCAAAAAAGCGGTGAGATTTCTTTCAAAATCGAGGTAGTAAAATGACAATAATTCGAAGAGATAATGTTCCGAGTGAAGCGATGCTTCCTACTGATTATGGTGGTTTTACCATTCAAGTCTTCCATGAACCATCAACTGGTTTTGACCATGTTGCACTGACTCTAGGGGATATGGAAGGGCCCGATCCTGTATTGCTTCGGGTTCATTCCGAATGCCTCACAGGCGATGTCTTCAAAAGCAAGCGATGTGACTGTGGTCCTCAATTAAATTCGGCATTGGAAACCATCGTGGAAAAGGGCTGGGGTGTCTTGCTCTATTTGCGTCAAGAAGGCCGTGGTATCGGACTTCATGCTAAGATTCAGGCGTATCATCTTCAGGATGAAGGCGCAGATACATTGGATGCGAATTTGATGCTCGGTTTACCTGCAGACGGAAGGGACTACTCAATCGCCGCAGAAATGCTGACTTCTCTGAACATTGTTGACGTTAATCTGCTCACCAACAATCCCGAAAAAGTAGCACAATTGCAATCCTATGGAATTAATGTTGTTGAACGAACTCCATTGATTGTTGGAGTCAATGATGACAATCGCGATTACCTCTCAACAAAGAGCAATCGGATGGGCCATCATATCAATACTGACGACTTGTAAAGAGGGCCGTGGCCGGGAATTGAACCCGGGCTGGCAGAACCACAATCTGCCG
The DNA here is from genome assembly GCA_002726495.1 of Methanobacteriota archaeon. Lineage (GTDB taxonomy): Archaea > Thermoplasmatota > Poseidoniia > Poseidoniales > Poseidoniaceae > Poseidonia. The sequence continues at coordinate 23,711 of PBTH01000006.1, forward strand.
TGCTAACCCCTACACCACCACAGCCATGAGAAGTAAATGGCCCTCTAGTGCTTGGTATTTCAACCATCCGCCATACAAGATATGCATAGAAGTCATCTGTTTTTCAAACGAACAACCCCTGCCTTCAAGTGTAACCGTAGCGTGTGATGTGACATGCGAACGAATCGTGCTCTCTTTTGCATCCTCTTGCTCTTGGCAACATCTGCTTTGGTCCCGCTAACATCAACCGTAACCGCGCGAAGTGTACACAGCACTTCTACGGTTGATATTTTACCCCAAGGTACCTTTTCCGACCCCAGCCAATGGACTCTTGATGCCGAAACTTCGTTCACTCAAGACGATGCTCTGTATACCGAAACGATGGTTGCTGATCAAAGGCTAACCATGGCTCATCACCGACCGGTTCATCTCGACACAATGTCTGTTTGGGCGGGCACTTCTCCTAGCGACTCCAACTATTCATTGGGTGCTCCGGATGGAGCAAGTACGTGGTCTACGGGCCCGGAAATCGAATTGACAAACTATGATGTCAGCGGACTTAGCACCTATGCGATGACAGAGGTGCACATGAAAGCGGTCATTCAAATTCCAGACGCTCTAACCGAAGATGCGGTCCGCATCTCCATTCAGCATCCAGGCGGATACGATCTGCTCAAGACCTTTGCACATACTCAAAACGGCCTTGACTACATCAACAATTCAGCTTATTCAATCAACATTACTGGACTCTATGATTGGACTTGGAGTGACCTCAACAGTCTTACCTTCACTTTGGATTATGTTGCTGCAGGTGGAGTTGACGACTCCCGACTGGTCGTTGACGCAGTGGGATTGGCCATTACGGTACAGACGCCATGGTACGGAGGAGAAGTTGGTCTTGCAAGTACTGAATTTGTCGGACATGAGATGCCACTTTTGGCTTTGAATTTGTCAGAAGGTGATTCTATGAACATGGCCCTGACGGATTGCGGATTAAGACCATCGGTAACAGGAACCACAGGTGAATGGACAAGCGCCGTTTTTGAGCATCCTCCAGAGCAACTCTTGGGGCGTGCCCACATCTCGTTATCGGAAGGTGAATTGGACAATGTATCTCTTGAGTATGCAGTCTCTTCCGATGGAGTTTCCTTCTCTTCATTTTCTTCACTTCCAACAAATACCCTCTTGCCCGCAGGGGATGCTTACAAAATCAAAGTGACCGTTATTGACTCATGCATCGACTCGTTGTGGATTGACGTTAATGACCCATCTTTGTCGGTTTCAGGTCGTGTCTTTGGCACCAATGATGGCATTGACTCAAATTACTCAAGGTGGTTGGTATTCGTCAACGATGAATTGGTTTCAAACGAACCCATGGCCTTGGGCCCCTTTTCTCATTCATGGCCCATCGGTCAATTCCTTGTACCCGGTTCAACATCCTACACCGTTTCGGTCAAAGCATGGTTCACATGGGATTCATTAGGTAATTCCAGTCAAACTGCTTTGGAACTTTCAAGTATGTCGGTCAATGGTGGTTATGCTATTGAATGGGACGAAGACCCAGTTTGTCAAGACATTGGGGACCAATATTTGACGGAAGATGGCGGAGGAATCATCCTCCCTCTCTTGATTCGATGCACCGACGACCGTACAGCAAGCGAGGATTTGGAAGTTGAATTTACCAACAGCAATGAAGACCTCATTGCGGTGGACTTGACACAAGGCGAGATGCGTCTGCGATTGAATCCTGAAGCGAATGGACAAGCCGTCATCAATGTCAAAGTCAGTGATGAGGCTGGAAACGCATGGATACAATCATTCACGGCCGTTGTGGATGAAGTTGACGACCCTCCTATGGTGGAGGAATTCCAATCCCTTGTTCCTGTTGAACGTGATGCTATCAGCGTCGTTAATCTCAACGTCAATGATGGTGATTCTACCGCCCTTACTGCCTCAACGAACAGAAGTTGGGCTTCAGTGGACCTTGATGCGGGAACGGTAACCGTTGAACCTCCGAACGCAGGCTTCTATGCTGTCTTGGTTACGGTTTGTGACCAGACTTCATGCACCAACCGGACCTTGGACTTGGAGGTTATGGCTCTAGCTGATTTGTTTATTGAATCCATTGATTTTGGAACCAACAAGATCACTCAAGGAGACATCATTGCGATGAGGGTCATCGTGAGGAATCAAGGACAAGAAGAAGCCACCTTCATCTCGGTAAGATGTCAAAACGATGACCAAGTTATGGGTGTTGAAAGTATCCCGGTCTTGGCTCCTGGAGAGCTTGGTTCGGTTACCTGTGATTGGCAGGTTCCCGACGATGCGAACGTGATTCGCTTTAGTGCGATTGTTGACCGTGGGCTTGAGATACCGGAAGGAGATGAAACCAACAATGAATTTCAGTCACTTGTAAGTATTGAAGCCAGTCCTTCAAGTGATGAAGCAAACAGTGGTTTAGAAATTTCAACAGCTTCAGTGTGGATTGGGACGGTCGGATTGTTGGTTGCAATACTTGCTTTATTCGCGTATCTTACTCCGGGCCGAATCAAGAAAATTGAGTGAAATATGACTTTCTCTATTGCTGCTTTCCTCATTCAAAATTAGAAGTTCTAGTGTCGCATAATCCGAAAAAGGGCCTCAAAGTTGATAACCAGACCGTGTCAGAAGAGGTTACTTTGAGGTCGTGGGGACCGCTCAACTTCGGTTGACAAAGTAGGAGTGGGAACCATGTCTCAATTGAAAATACGGATCGAAACCGATGAATACATTTACGAAGAATACGTTGAAGCTTGAACGAATCAAGCTTGCTTGACCCAGCGCCGTGGATAAACCTCGGTGTCCATAAGAACCATGCTTGGTCGAGCGACTTCTCCGTTTTCTAATGCACCGATATCGTCGCTTGCTACGGTGAGTTTGACAAAACCAACAGCCTCACCTTTCAACGAAGTGATGAGCATGTCTTGTCCAACAGGAATTCCTGCGGGGACGCTAACAATTCCTGGTCTGAGAAGAGGGGCTCCAAAAGATAGAGCGGCTACTGCGCTGTCTTTAACCACACATTGAGGAAGTTCCACCAGCAATTTTTCAATGGGATGGACAATACGCATCAAAGCGCTTTCGTCCCCACATTCTTTCCAAAGCCAAACAGCATCTGCAACAGCATCCATTGTGACACAATCATCGAGGGAAAACATCCCAGACTGTTCACGGCGGAGTTCCTTGAGTTCAACAGCCTGATTGAGCATAAGGCCCATGTCACGAGCCATGGTTCGAATATAGGTACCTGCTTCACATGTGATTCTGGCAACCATATCTTTTTCATTTAGATCAAGTCGTTCAAAGGCGAATATTCTTCTCGTGCGAACTTGTACTTTGACGGCCGAGACTTCTGGGGGAACGTTGTATATTCTACCAGTCATCCGTGCCATAATCTCATCCAATTCACCCTCGGTAGGTGTTGTTTTGAATCGGAATACTGCAATGTACGATTTGCGATGCTTCAGAACCTTATTGGTGATTTTCATGCATCGCCCCGCCATCAGTGGAAGAACTCCTGTAGCGAAGGGATCCAGTGTTCCACCATGGCCTAATCGCTCCAAACCAAAGAGGTCACGAGCCCACGCAGCGAGTTGGTGAGATGTCGGTCCTGCCGGCTTGTCGACAAGAATAAATCCAGAGGCAAGTCGTTGCTCAATGGTTCGCTCATCTGGAATGGTACCAAAATGAGGGTCAGTGCCGGCCTCGGGGTCAAGGATGTGGGTGTTCATAGGTTGGCCTCCAAAAGGACGACGACAGACTCAAGTATTTCATCTGCATTGAGGTTTGTAGCTGAAATGACATGAGTATAAGGTTCTTCATCTTCAGGGAGTATTCCATACAGTTCCATAAATCGTTCGCCATCAACTTTTGAGCGCAATGCATTTGCTTCAAGGGCTTCGTTAACAGTTATGCCTTCACGGTTGACAACTCGTCGAGCTCTTTCTTCATCATCAACATCCAGCCATATCCGTAGACAGGGCAGGTTAAGGCGATATGCCCACCAACCTGCAAGTCGCGATTCAACGATATTGGCGGCGGATTCGGATTGCATTCGTTCCTTGAGTAAAGCATCAAGGGAGCGGTCAACATCAAGTTCTTCTTGACAGAGTCGCCCGAAATCTGTGAGGCTCATCTCCCGACGTTTGGCTTCAGCACGGAAAACATCACCGCCGTTGAGCGATGTCCAATCAAATCGATTCATGAGCCCTTTGACCAGCGTGCTTGTGCCGCTTCCTGGGTGGCCAGAAACCGTGAGGTAAAGCATGGGTTCACACCCATTCATGGTAGCAAACATTGCACCGTTTTGTACGCGGCCCATCATGCGTGATAACATCGCCACCGCATTCGGGACAGGTGAAATCGTAGGTGCTTCGTGATTGAACCGTTTCTTCTTCTTCACTGGGCTTCTTGCTGGATGTTTTCTTTTTGTGTTGCTGTGCTCGGCGTTGGGAGCGTTGTTGGCGCTTCTTAGCTTGGCTTGAGGCAGTACTCGGTTTTGTTGCTACAAGGTGGAGGAGTGGCTCTTTGATAACTTCGCCACTCAAAACAAGAGGATGGGTTTTGTAACGTGCTAATTTGATGTGGCGATCTAAAACTCGGCCGTAAGCTGCACTCATGCAGATATAGCAGCATATCCATGCTGGGAAGAATAAAAATCGGTCTTCAATTAAATTCCACTCTGGCGCCCATGGCAGGGATACATAGTCAACCCTAAACGATTCAACAGCAGTCGTTAGCCATGCAAAGATACCGATGATGAAAATCATCGTGAACATCATTGGCTTCATAGCCCCCATCTGGACATCAAGTTGTTCCGGCATCATTTGTTGTTGAAGTGTCATCGCCTTTTCTTGAAGTATTGGGTCACGAGAGATTCGTGCTTCGTTCATGATTTGACGAACTTGACCTTGTCGGTGTCCAATGTGTGCTTGGTCCATTGGGTCGACGAAGAAATTGCGAATGACGGTGTTAAGCGTCATTGAGAACAGTCCAAGAATCATCACGGTGATTACAAAGAACGATTCTTCGGGAAGAAGTGGGGAGAGCAATGGGTCGGCAGTTGTCCCCAATGCGGTCCTTATTGATGGCGTCATAATGAGCACCGTCATCATGATCATCACGAGGAGCATCATGAACATCGAACCGCCTGGCGGAGCGGGAGGAGGCGGAGGTGAGCCGTTGGCCATACAACGCCTGCGCAGCGGGAAGGGCATGAAGGTTAGCCTTGTTTTTTCTCAATTTCATCTTTATTCGGAGATGAGACATTTCTGCGAGAAGTTCAAACAAGAGCAGGCACTGGGTTGTTCATGCGCAAGAAACAACCGCTGACCGTTGAGGCAACATGGAGATATCCCTTGCCGATGCCGATGCCTGGCCAACCGGTCTGTGCGACCGAGTTTGAGGCAGTATCTCAACTTGAACGGCTTCCGAACCCACCTCGGATGTTTCTTTGGACCGATACAGAGCGAAAATGTCCTGAAGGCTGGGGCTTCATTGCAAGCGTCCGACAAGGAATTCCTCCTCAAGGCATCGAAGCAGAATTGTTAGCATGGGCAGACCAATACAGAAATGCCTGGTTGGCTGTAGATCTACGCGACGGAGTAATTCCTCCTTCTACCGTAACTCCAATGGAAGAATTGCTTTCTTCGTTGAAGCGACCCGTTATCATCTTGGTCAGTCGTTCTCCAGAGCATGAAGATTGGCCACAATGGGTTCTCCCAGCGTGATTTTACATCAGATTTGTACTCACTCGGAGTGCTTTAGATCCGCTTCAAATGAAGGCAAACTTGCATGCACTGCACTCTTTTGCATCAACAGGGTTGAGGACTCCACAGATTTCACAGAGTTTTTCGTTTGCCTCTTCTGAACCATCATCAGAATCCGACTCTTCCGAATCATCATCTGTTGAATCGGCTTCTTCACGGGCATTCCATGCCTTAGCAGCATCTTCCAATTCTCCCTTCTTGAGGTAACCGTTGTCGTCACTGTCGTAATCGGCAGCGAATTCAATGAATGCATCACGGTCTGAAATTCCGGCAGCCTCCATGACTCGTAGGAGAACATCTTCTCTCCAGTTCATCTTAGATTCTTCAGCATCATCTGCTTCTGGCTCTGCGGCTTCTTCTACGGCTGATTCTTCGGTAGCTGCCTCTCCCTCGGTGCTTTCTTCAACAACCGCTTCGTCAGTTTCTTCGGAATCTTCTTCTTCAGCGACTTCAACATCAGGGAGTTCATCGGTTTCAATTTCATCACCAAAGTGAACTCCATGGAATCGGTTGAGGGCTTCTGCATCAACTTCTCCACTTCCCTTGATGTCGAATGAGACTTCCAAGCGTTCGCCTTTGTCAACCATTGGAACATGCCATACAATATGCAGTCCACCTTCACCTTCTTCAGAAGTCATCTTGACGTCATCACGCTTTCCATCTGCTCCCTTCATCGACCAATCTTTGATCTCAAATTGAGCTGGTAAAACATCGTTGATGTAGAGGTCACTTAGTGCAGTATCTCCGTTGTTCTCAAAGAGAATGAGAACTTCGTAACGACCTTTTCCTCCAAGTGGTATTGCTTGCTTTCCGGCGCTGAAATTGCGACGGTTGTGGATGACCTTGATCGTTGGTGTTTCCGAAGGTTCACGGGTACAAATTGGTCCAAATCGCTCAGCGCTGAATTCAATTCGAGCAGGAGCGTCAACACGGGCGTTGTTCGGGCTTGGGTCGGGGGCATTGAGGGGATATGTGATCTCAATTTTCTTTCCTGGTTTGAGGCCAAGAGGCCCACGTGTCCCGACGGTGAGTGTCATGGTGTGGCCCAAGCCATCTGGGGATTTGTGTTCCTTCTCAATGGTCACGCCTTCAACCAATTCGGCCTTGAATTGTTCATCATCAATTGCCTTTCCATCAAGTTTAATGGTCAGTTGTTCTTGAGTTGGTGCATCAAATACTCCGGGTATGTCATCGGTAATACGCATGAGGTTGATGACCGAGGATCCCTTGTTCTCAAGGGTCATAACCGACTGAATCTTTTGTGCTCTGTATGAACGTAGACCACTTGTTGAGTAGGTTTTTGTGATGTCCGCTTCCAAAACTTGGAGTTTCTTTTCTTCAAGTTTCATGGAACCTTCTGTACTTTGGATGGCTCTTGGTAGAACTGAATAGGACAATTCGTATGTGAAGTCAGGTTCGGATTGAGCCATGACAACACGTTCTTCAGATTCCCACTTTCCGTAGGGGTGAACATCTTCGTCGACATCATGAATGTCGAACAACAACTCATCGCTTCCTTTCATGCGAACTTGAAGTTTCACCAAATCAACGGCGAAGGAGGAACGGTTCTCGAAAATTGCTTGGCACTTCCAATTGTCTGGGCGCTCGTCTTCACGAACACGCATGTAAGTAAATCCACGGCAGAAGGCATCAAGTTCACGGAACATCATGTTCGACAGTGTTGAATCTGCTCGATACGTTGCGCTTGCTTGGCCTGCTTTGATGGCTTTTGTTGTGGAAACCTCAATGGTTCCTTCCATAGAGATAACTTGCTTTTCACCAGCATTGAGTCGACCAACATTCCATGTTACGGTTCCATTATCAAACTCTGCACCACCGGTCATTGCAAAGTGCATGACATCCGGAATTGGGCGGGTTACCACCACGTCTTGGAGTTCAACTCCGGACATGTTTTCAACCTCAAGTTCCAATGAAATTTCACCAGGATCTTCGTTCATAGCGACGGATAGGGAGCGCTCTTGCGACCGAGATGGGTTGGTGTCAAGGCGTTCTCTAAGGGTCATCATTTGTTTTCCATTAACTTTGTACGACATCTTGTGATTCTTTGTCGGTTCAAGTTCATCAACTGAGACATGTTCTCCGCCAATATCAGTGGAAGCGATGTTGTCAAGCATGACGTCAATGTCGTAGATTCGGTCTTCAGCAGATGGATTGTTAACCGTCAAGGTACCCTTGACCGTTTGCTTGATAATTTGACCATCTGAATTGAGTGTCGTGGTTTCAATTTCATGAAGCGTTCCTTCAAGTTTGTCACCAGGTACAGTTTCAACTTCAGCACGGCTTCGAATGGTAGCTCCTGCTTGCTCTCCCGTAAGGTCTGATGGTGCGAGGTCCGGGACTGGAGGTTGTTCAAGGTCTTCTTGTGATGGAGCCGGAGCAAGGGGGTCCATGAGTGGGTCGGCCGCAGGTGCGTCAGGCATTGGAGGCATTGGAGGCATTTCCGGAGGAGCCGGAGGTGCAGCGAGCGGGTCCATGAGTGGGTCGGCCGCAGGTGCGTCAGGCATTGGAGGCATTGGAGGCATTTCTGGAGGAGCCGGAGGTGCAGCGAGCG
>PBTH01000007.1 GCA_002726495.1 Methanobacteriota archaeon
TTCTCAACTTGGTAACGACCTTTGTCGTCTGAGTCGGAGATGGCTTCAAAATGCCATGCTCGCAACCAATGGTAATGGCGTCGTTGAGTAGCAATAGCTTCGGAAAGTTCTCGGGCATTGACCCATCCATTGATGTCCATTTCAACATTAAATTTCTCTGGCGCATGTCGGAGAACGAGTGCTAGAATGCGACCAATAGAATTGGCCTCTTTGTCACTCATGATGAATTTCCCTTCATGATTGCAAATATGGCAGTTCGGACCATTAAAAAATCCGTTGTTTATTTTACAGCCCCTTTCACGGCATTGGCGTAGCATAGTGTATATGCGGGAGAGACCCATTCAAGAACCCTGCGGGCAAAGAAACATGTGATTCTTCGGAAATCCCATTTTTCGTCATCTATCAGCGAGTGTATGAAATGCCGTCACTGTTTCCCCTTGTTTATGGTTGATGTGGCGGTGGTCGGTGCTGGCCAAACAAAATATGGAAATCATCCACTTGGTCTAAAGGGAATGTGGGCAGAAGCCGCATTGGCAGCCTTTGATAGCGTTGATGGAGATTTCTCCCCCACTCAGATTGACGAGGCCTTCATCGGAAGCATTGCATTTGGCGGCTCACAACTCGGCAACACAGCGGCTCTTCTCACAGAACACTCGGCAATGGATGGCGTACCGGTTCGGCGTGTTGAAAATGCATGTGCATCATCTGGATTTGCCTTCCGAGATGCTTGGATGGCCATCAAGAGTGGGCAAGCTGATGTTGTCGTTGCTGGAGGTATCGAGAAAATGAATGACCTTACTCCTGAACGCAAGCGCTTCTGGCTTGGAGTTTCAGGTGACACTGAGTGGGAGCGCCTTGCAGGTTTGACCTTCCCAGGAACCTATGCTTTGATGGCTCGTCGACATTTCCATGAATACGGATCAACTCACGATGACCTTGTCAATATCAGCGTTAAGAACCACGCTCATGGCGCACTTAACCCGCTTGCTCACATCCAGAAAGAAGTTTCATTTGAGAAAGCAGCGGGTGGGTTCATGGTTGCAGACCCACTGACGCTTTACGATTGTTGTCCAACATCAGACGGTGCGTCATGCGTTATACTTGCTGCAGACCATGTGGTCAAGAAATTCACCGACACACCTGTTTGGGTTCGTGGTTCTGGTGCCGCCTCGGACCGACTTGCTCTCCATGACCGCCCCTCAATCACACGATTAAAAGCAACAACTGAGGCTTCAAAGCGCGCCTACCAACAAAGTGGTTTTACTCAACATAATATTGACCTCGCAGAGGTTCATGATTGCTTTACGATTGCTGAATTAATCGCAACGGAGGATCTCGGCTTCGCGCAAAGAGGTGAAGGGGGCTTGTTTGCTCGGGAAGGAAGAGGAAGACTCAACCAAGGAGATGTTACCATCAATTCAAGCGGCGGGCTCAAATCAAAAGGTCATCCACTTGGTGCAACTGGGACTGGGCAAGTGGTTGAAGTCTTCAAACAACTTCGCAGTCAAGTTTCAAATGGACGGCAGGTTCGAGATGCTGAAACTGCTCTAACGCATAACGTCGGCGGTTCAGGAGCAACATGTGCCGTGCATGTATTTGGGAGGGAGAGAGAATGACGGGTGGCGCTGATGTATGGAAGGGTTATCTTCTTGCATGGGAAGACGATTTTACACTTGTTCAATCTCCATTTACATGCGAAGGTATCCGTGTATTTGGAGCCGATAGCGACCATACTACTCTTGCTATTGCGGCCATGCAGCACCGACTTAGCATTGGTCCCGCAATTGATTTGATATCGTTACCCGATGGAGTTAATGAACAAATTTTCAATATGGCGACCGGTGTATTGGTTGCAAATGATGAATCCTATGATGGCTGTGAGTGGGACTTGATGGTCGGTGATGACGCAACGGTTGCTATGTTGAAGCGAAATACGGATATTGAGCTCCCTCTCATTGATACTCATGTTGAAGTTGATGCTGAATTCCATAGTGCTCTTTGCAATGCCTGGGAAAAAGAGATGAAAGAAATTCATGTCAGCCAAGGTGCCTATGTTTCATCGGCCCAATACACAGAAGGTGCTGTTGCTCGGATGACGCTTTCGGGTCAACAATTTGGCGACCTTGTTGTTTGGCCTCCCCGGCAACTGAACGATGAAGGCCAGCGAGAGGACGGTCGAATATCGCTTGCATTAAGGGGCGTAGTATCCAGTTGGACCAAGTTATCTGCGGCTGGTGCGCCGTCTGAGTTTTCTCTTCGGGCACCACTTCTTGGTGGAATTACAACGGTATTGTTGGACCTAGATGATGGCCCCAAAGGTGTATTTTTGATGGTTGACGATGAAGAAAACGACGTCAGTATTGGCGATTCTATCGATTTGGTTGTTCGGCGAATCTATGCACAAGAAGGTATGATTCGTTATGGACTGCGTGGAAGAACCGTTTGATTCAAGCAAAGGCTTCATAGAAAGGCAGTATTACCACACCGCATGGCGGGTTTCGGCGGAATGCGCAAAGGAAGAAAAGAAGCAATTGAAAACCTTGGTTATAACGAGGATGGTGATTGCCCCCGTTGCGGTGGTAAATCCCAAGATTCAACCATGAAAGGTTACTTGCTTTGCGGTTCATGTGGTCACGAATGGGCTGATCCAGATTATGTCGAGGAGAAAAAAGCGATAGAACCTCCCTCGTACAAACGCGACGAGGAATTGATTCGGCAGTTTAGAGAGGACATGGAATCGGGAGAACTCGCCAATGTATTGGGTGTTAAGACCCAACTATCAGGTGAGCAGGAACAGTCTTTGAAGCGCCTTGAGGACAAGTGGATGACCGGTATGCAGGGACATTACAATGCTGCGTCAGAAGAACGAAAACCATTGATGATCAGCTTTGATGATGAAGACAACATCGTATCAACAGAAGTAGCGTCCATCACTATTGTTGACAATGGATTTGATGGTGGGGAAGAAATTAGATTGGAATATCCGGGAATTGGAACTGAATTCTATTCGTACAATGAGCGAAGCCCAACCGGTTGGAAGCGTGGACCGACAGCCGAAGCTACAGCACGTTCAATCGCCAATGTCATTAACAGGTCTTCAAAACTCGTGTATGCAAGTATTGATGGCAACCGTGTTGGTTTTGAACTTAGAGATGATAAACTCACAAGCGCATCATTTGTACTGTTTGTTGATGACCCTGGTGGTACCGATATTATTGCTGAAAAAGGAGGAGTCGTATTGGATTCGAGAGATCCAGTTACCCTCCAAGATTATCGAACCGTGGTTGAACTTGTTCTTGAAGATGGAATCATTTCCCCCAGTGAAGACCAATTGCTTTGGGCCATGCGTGAACAGTTGAACATCGATGACATGTATCACGTCCAAATGGTCATGGAAATTTGTGGCCAGAATGCTGTAAAAGAATGTACGACCTGCGGCAATATGGCAGAATTGTATCAAGAATACGCTGCATGGTATTGCAGTGCTTGCGAAGCATGGTGCTAAAGATAAATACACTTTAGCAATATGTTCTATAGATGGTATTGTGCTGGGAATCACAACCTTATTCGTTAGATGCCGCTTATCATACCGGAGGGATTCTTCATAAACTCCACCGTTGTGGAGAAGTCAGTGAGCCCATGGCGAAAGATGTATTGTATATTGGAATTGATTTAGGAACCTTCCGCTCCGTGATGGTTTCTTCAGACAGTCACGAAGTAGAAGAATTAACTGTAATTGGGACTCCAAAGGACCCGATTGCACGAAATTTCCTCAAGCGAGATGTCTTGTTTGGCGAAGAAGCTCTCAAGAATCGCCTTGCTCTCAACCTTTTCCGACCATTGGAATTGGGTGTTATCAAGGATACTCCTGAGGACCGAGAGTTCATCGCACATTTCATCACTCACTTGATTGGCTTATCCGACCCAGAGGAATACGACAGAGTCGTAGCAGTCATTGGAGCGCCTGCGGAAGCAAGTCACGTAGACAAAACCGCAATTTTTGATGCTGCAGCAGGTTCCGTAAACTCAGCAATGATTATTTCAGAACCCTTCGCAGTTGCTTATGCTCTTGACATGATCACTCATACCTTGGTTATCGACATTGGCGCCGGAACAACTGACTTGTGCCGTGTTTACGGTACGATTCCTGGACCTGGTGACCAAATGCACACTGGATATGCAGGTGACTATGTTGACAACCAAATCATCAAGGAAGTACAGTCCAAGTACAACGGTGCACAAATCACCAAAGACATGGCCCGTCGTTGGAAGGAACAGCACTCGTTCGTTTCAACATCATCTCCTGATGAACCAGTTTTGGTTGATTTCTCCATTGAAGGTAAGGCCATGACGCTGGACATTACAGACTGTATCCAGCGTGCTTGTGAATCGATTGTTGACCCGATTGTTGAGAACGTAAAGACTCTCATCGCAGAATCCAATCCTGAGTACCATGATGAATTCCGTAAGAACATGGTCCTCGCCGGTGGAGGCTCCTCAATTCGTGGACTTGGTGCCTTGATTGAGCGTCGTCTTTCAGACATGGGTGATGTAAACGTCCATGTTGTTGATGACCCAGTCCGTCTCGGAGCAATGGGAGGCCTACGGCTTGCTATGGAAGTTCCAGAAGAAATGTGGAAAAATCTCACACTAGCAAGTCGCTGAAGTCATTTCACACAGTGAGTTGCATCTGAAACCTATCCTGCGAAATACTGGATATACCCTTCATAGAATGGGTAAGTTCAAGCAGATTGACCGATAACTTGCATCATGGGCCGAACGTTTAGGGTTGACCATCTTCCCTTTGCGATGCCCAATAGAAAGCATGCGCTAATGCAATCATGGAAACATCTTTCTTTTCTTCATTGGGAAGTTGACCCAGAAAAATTATCGTCGCATTTGCCCGAAGGGTTGGAATTGGATTTATTTGATGGTAAAGCATATGTTGGCACGATTCCCTTTGAAATGAAACATGTTCGACCCCGGTGGTTTTTTTCAGTACCAGGGGTTTCCAATTTCCCTGAATTCAATGTGAGGACGTATGTTACCATGGATGGCAAACCAGGTGTGTTCTTCCTTACATTGGATGCACAGAGCCGTATTACCTGTTTTCATGCACCTCGATCATACGGATTACCGTATCGTTATGCAAAGTGTAAGTTAACTGCCAACAGTGAACAATACAAATGGTCATCTCGTCGTTCTTCTGACGGAGCAGAATTGAAAGGTGAATGCAAGCCGACCGGTATTGCGAGATCTGCAAAACAGGGAAGTCTTGAGTATTTTCTCTTTGAGCGTTATTGCTTGTACACTTCCCACAAAGGCGTGCTTCATCGCGCATATACCCAACATGACCCCTGGATATACAAGACAGCCGAGGCAATCATTGAGTCCAACTCTCTTACTGAATCTTATGATTTAGGAATTGAGAACCTTACTCAACCCGATTGTGTCCACATTTCCAGTGGAGTCAATGTACGAACATGGTCAATTGAACCACTTTGAAATCAAGCGTTACCTGCAGCTTCAACCTCAGCCCAATCACGCATGAAACCTTCGAGCCCTTTATCGGTCAATGGATGGCTCATTAATTGCCTAAAGGTCTTTGCAGGCATGGTGGCAGTATGTGCGCCAAGTTGAATGCATTGAAGCACATGTGTCGGGTGTCGAATGGAGGCGGCGAGGACTTTTGTATCCAGATTGTAATTCGCCCAGGTGTTCATAATTTCGGCAATCAATTCCATGCCATCATGGCCTGTATCGTCGATTCTTCCGATAAAAGGAGAAACATAAGTCGCACCTGCTTTTGCCGCCATCAAGGCCTGAGAGGCGGAAAATATGAGAGTTACATTCGTTTTAATGCCATCCTCTGTCAGGATTTTTGTTGCAGCAAGGCCTTCAGGAGTACATGGAATCTTGATGATGACATTGGGTGGAAGTTCTTGCTTTAATGCGCGTCCTTGTTGCACCATGCCCTCTGTATCCATTGCTGTTACTTCCGCTGAAATTGGACCGGAGCAGATAGATGCTATTTCTCTAACCACTTCTTTGAAATCACGGCCGGATTTTTTGATGAGCGATGGATTGGTAGTTACACCGTCCAGAATACCCCATGAGGCGATTTCCCTGATTTCATCAACGTCTGCAGTGTCTAAGAAGAACTCCATGATTCAAAGACATTGGAGGCACTCTTTCAACTATTGGTTGGAAAATCATGCTTGTTGGTTGAAGGAGGTGTATTTGTCAGAATTACCTTTTGATTTATCAACAGGATATTTTGTGCGATTTTTTACAATTTTCCGCTCCATGGCTTCTACTGGATCAATGTTGAGAACAGAACATATTCTAAGACAATAGATGAGCACATCAGCGACTTCATCAGAAATGTCTCCCAAGATAATAGGGCTGTCAAGCAATTCTTCAACCGATGGATTTGACCACTGTATTGTTTCATTCAATTCGCTGGCCTCAATCGATACCGAAGCCATCAAATTTTTAACACTATGAAATTGCTCCCAATCCCTTTCATGTGTGAAGGCATCAATGGTTTGCATGATGCGCTGCAGGGAATCTTGTTCGTCCATGGATGCGGGTGTGCGAACCCGTTAATGGTTGTTAATACCGTTCACTTTCGTGACATTACTTTCCTAGCTGCCTGTTCAATGTGCTTGGCATTTAGGCCCATAAGTTCCAACATTTCGTCAGCCTGTCCGGATTCACCAAAACGATCAGCGACTCCAATTCGTTCAAGCGGCGTACCGTTTGATGTAGAGAGGTGCTCTGCTACCGCTCCGCCGAGGCCACCGATAATGGAGTGGTCTTCTGCAGTGACAATAGCACCACATCGATTGGCGACCTTGTCAATGAGGTCCTTATCGATTGGCTTGATGGTATGCATATCAACAACAGTTGCGCTGATGCCGGCTGCTTCCAAATCATCCGCTGCTTTCAGTGCTTCAGAAACAAGGACGCCACAAGCGATAATTGCTACATCACTTCCATCTCTCAATTGAATTCCTTTTCCAATTTGAATTGAATCGTCACCATCGTCATACAAAACAGGAGTTTTGTTGCGTGCCGTTCGCATGTAGGAAGGTGATGTTGATTGAGCCAGTTCTTTTGTTAGGATTCGTGTGCTGACACTATCGCTTGGATGAATAACAGTGACGTTTGGAAGGGTTCTGTAGATGGCCAAATCCTCAATTGATTGAGCGGAGGAGCCATCAGTCCCTGTGTGCGTTCCACCGTGGGAGCCACAAAGATGGACAGCCAGATTGGGGCGAGCTACACCATTTCTCATTTGTTCAAAGGCTCGCTCTGTAAAAATCGCGAAGGTCGATGCAAAGGGTATGTATCCACTTGCAGCCATTCCTGCGGCTACGAGAAGCATGTTTTGCTCCCCTATGCCACACGATACGGTTCGTTCTGGATGTTGCTTTCTAAAGTGAAGTGATTTCGTAGATTTACCCAAATCCGCTTCCAAGACAACAACCTTCTCATTTTCAGCGAGGTCAAGAAGAGCTTGCCCGTATCCGTCCCGTGTTGCTTCCATTCTGCTCATTGTGACACCCCCAATTCTTTCATGGCAAGAGCATATTGCTCATCGTTGGGTGCCGCACCATGGAATGAAGGATTGTCTTCCATGTATGAAATGCCCTTTCCTTTGATGGTTTGAGCAATGAGGATTGATGGGCCATCATTTGAGGTTGACAAAAATTTCAAACCGTCAAGAATATCTTCCATATTGTGTCCATCAATTTCCATGACATTCCAGCCAAATGCTTTCCACTTAGCAGGTATGTCAAACATACGCATCTGTGTTTCGCAAAAATCATCGTTCTGAATTCGATTGCGGTCCAGAATCACATTGAGGTTTCCAAGTTCATGATGTGCGGCAGCCATGGCCGCTTCCCAAACACTGCCTTCTTGTATTTCACCATCGCCGAGCATAACGTAGGTTTGACGTGGGCTCTTATCCAGCCGTGCAGCGATAGCGCTTCCCATTCCAAACGAGAGGCCCATTCCAAGAGAGCCAGCGGAGAAATCAACTCCTGGGCACCATTTCATATCGACATGGCCTTGGCAGATACCGCCAAGGACACGATAGGATTCGAGGTCTTCTACTGTAATGAAGCCCATTTCAGCCAATATTGCATACATGCCTGGGGAAGCATGCCCTTTTGACAAAATGAACCGGTCACGATCATTCCATTTCGGTTCATTAGGGCGAACATTGAGCTGTGTTTTGTAGAGTGCAGTAAGAAGGTCAATTTCTGAAAGGGAACCGCCTGGGTGACCGGCTTGGGCACGATAGACCATGTCAACAATGTGAACTCTACACGCTCTTGCGACCTCTCTCAATTCATCAGCAGTTGTCATGGTGTCACCAACAAATAATTGCCAGCATGGATGGCCTTTCATCCTTGTGTCCAATATGGCTGGAAAATTTGTTTGGTTCAGCGCTGTTTTGGCTTCAAGGATTGGAGGAGATTTCCTATCGATTCTGCAACAATAACAACGATGTCGCCAAAGAGTGAACCTCCCTTAGGCAGAGCTCGTGTTGCGAGCCATATGAATACGCCAACAAACCATCCAAAGAAGACCAAAGAAAGCAGGTTGTTGAGCATACCAACTCCAAATATCTCTGGGAGATTGATTTTGGCGACAATCAATACTGCAATTAATACACCCATAATTGATTCTCCAGCAATAAATCCTGCTCCAATGAGTACACCTCTGCTTTCAACTTGTTTGGCCGCATCTTGTGCTTTTTGTGACGGAACATCATGGAGGATTCCGTCAACCCGCAAATGCGCACTTTTCAACAACAAGTGAGATATGATCCCGCCAGCCATAATTGGGACCGATAGGCCTAGGGGGAGATAAATTCCAATGGCTACGCTCATAACCGGCATCTTGAGCATGATGAGGGCAACTGCTATGACTGCACCAAGCATTACCATCTGAATGTTGAGGTCACCTCCAAACGCACCCTGAACAATGGCCCCAATCAATTCAGCTTGTGGTGCAAACAGAGCATTTTGACACGTTGGGTCAGTGGGCAATGGATTCAATTGGCATGCTGTTTGGGATATTCGAAAGGCATCATGAAGTAGAGAGAGAACCGGTCCAATGACAACAGCTCCGGTCAATACACCGATGATTTCAGCGACTTGCTGTCGCTTTGGAGTCGCACCGAGCATGTGACCTGTTTTCAAATCCTGCATGACGTCCCCGGCGATTGCTGCGCTTGTTGCAACGATAGCTGCAATAAGCAGGGTTGCCATCATGAGGTCTTGAGTCCCCATGTTAAGCATGAGGTCACCCACAATCCAAACCAAGCCAACAGTGAACAGGAGTGTTGCGATGGTCATTCCAGATACCGGTGAATTTGATGAGCCAACAACACCTGCAATATATCCAGCAACTGCTGCGAAAAAGAAGGCCACAAATGCGAGAAAGAGGGCTCCGGCTAGTGCGAGCAACAGCGAGCCTGTTGACCACCAGTAAAACATGAATGTGAGGATGATGAGGACACCACAGGTCATGAAGACATATGGCATGGGGAGGTCTTGTTCTGTTCTGGGCAAAACTTTGTCACTGTCCTCCGATTTTATGAATGCCTTGGAAAGACCGGTGATGATGGTCTTCCGCATTGACCACAAGGTGTAGACTCCACCGACTACCATTGCACCGACTCCAACATAACGGACTTGTGTTGACCATATGCTGTAAAATCCTTCAACGAGATTATCTGTTTCAGGCCATCCGTAAATCAATCCATACATAGGGACGAGTAAACCAAACCCGAGGACTCCGCCAAAGAAGATATACGATGCAATGCGAATCCCTACAATAAATCCGACGGAGAGGAGTGCTATTGACAGGTCCATTCCCGCATAAAGTCGAGTGCTTAGGAATGAGAAGGCACCCTCTACAGTGTGGTGTGTAACATGAAAACCCTTCACCATAAGGCCGTATATCCCACCGATTCCAAGGGCATAAAGGATAGCCAAAGCCCCGTCACCACCTTCTTCACCAGCAACAAGCACTTCTCGGCAAGCGACTCCTTCGGGATATGGCAATGCTTCCTCTACGATGAATAAACGACGTAGAGCGATTGTAAACATGGTGCCAAGCAAGCCGCCGAGCGTAGCGATAATGAGCGTCTCAAGCCATTGAATTGAAGTCCACAAATTCATGACCAACAGTGCAGGAACGGTAAAGATGACGCCAGCAGCGAGTGACTCACCTGCGGATGCCATGGTTTGGACAGCATTGTTTTCCAATATTGAAACATCCTTAAACATCGTACGAAGGATGATCATCGACATCACTGCTGCAGGAATACTGGCAGATACGGTCATGCCCGCATAAAGTCCAAGATATGCATTAGCAGCGGTCATTAAGACTCCAAGGACGATACCGACGAGAACAACGCGTAGCGTGAGTTCCTTGGGGCTTTCATGCGCAGGGATGTATGGTTCATGTCCTGCGGCCATGCACCTGCGAAACGGTGTCAGTAAGTATATCCTACGCTTGAGTTCGCAGGGGTTATTGGCATCAAGATATTAAGCGAGTATTGCACCGGACAAGTTGGAAGATAAGGGTCAGGCTACTGC
Source organism: Methanobacteriota archaeon (assembly GCA_002726495.1). Taxonomy (GTDB): domain Archaea; phylum Thermoplasmatota; class Poseidoniia; order Poseidoniales; family Poseidoniaceae; genus Poseidonia. The sequence goes on from PBTH01000007.1 coordinate 10,623, forward strand.
TCCCTTCAACTTCTTTGGGTGTTTATCGTGGACAGTAAGAAGTGGCATAATATGCCTCTTGAGGATTGCATTACAACATTAGATTCTTCGATGAACGGTATCAATCCGGATGATGTGTCATCTCGACAACGAAAGTATGGATTCAATAAATTGTCAGAAGCAGAAAAATCATCGGCATTTATGAGGTTCTTATCCCAATACAATGACCCCCTCAATTATCTCCTTATTGGAGCCGCCCTTGTCGCTCTTGCTATCCATCCGGATCAGCCAGGTGATGCAATATTCATTTTCATTGTACTAACCGCGAATGCTTTCTTTGGATTTTGGCAGGAAGGTCAAGCGGAGCAGGCCATGGATTCTCTAAAACAAATGTCGATTTCAAATTGCGTCGTCATACGCGGTGAGTATGAAAATGAAATCCCTACGTCGGAACTCGTACCAGGTGATGTCGTCCGTCTGGAACAAGGATTGAATGTCCCCGCAGACGTGAGGATCGTATGGTCTCAACAGTGTAAAATTGACGAATCTGCCCTAACTGGTGAGTCCGATACAATCGAAAAAACATCCGACTCGTTGTCTACTGATGCATTGCTCGCTGATCGCAAAAATATGGCTTATATGGGCACTACTGTGTCTTCAGGCAGAGGATTGGGTCTGGTTACCAGCACAGGCATGAGTACCGAACTCGGCAAAATTGCTCGTGACATTGCAGACGCACAGACGCCTAAGACTCCTTTGGAGTTGAAATTAGAAAGCCTAGGGCGTTTCCTTGGTTTCATTGCACTCATCGTCGCCGTACTTCTGGTGTCACTCCAAATGATTGTAGAGTACGGACAGCCGAATCCGGATTTGAAAACCGCTGCTCTAGAGAGTTTCACCGTCGCAATCGCCATCTTCGTTGCTATTGTGCCTGAAGGACTACCGATTATTCTTGTGATTACACTGTCCCTAGGGATGCGTAATATGGCTCGTCACAAAGCTATTATCCGTCGTATGAAGGCAGTGGAGACCCTTGGTTCCACGACTGTAATTTGCTCGGATAAAACCGGAACTCTTACTAAAAACCAAATGACTGTGAGGCAATTATCAACCTTGAATCAGAATTATGGATTTACTGGTGAGGGATTCAAACCCTCAGGTTCTGTTGTTATCGATGGAGATGAATTGAACGATTCCAATCTAAAGAAGCAACATTCCGACCTTAATTTCCGGCTCACTGCAGCATGTTTATCGCTTTGTCATAACTCAAACTTGGTCAAAGCTGATGGACACTGGCAAGCTATTGGTGACCCAACTGATTCAGCATGTGCAGTCGCAGGATGGAAAATTAATGGAGATGTGAAAAAGTTCTCCCACAGACATCCGCGTCAAAATGAATTTTTCTTTGATTCAAATCGGAAACGAATGAGCGTTGTTCATGAGTATGAAGGTGAAAATTGGGTCTTCTCCAAAGGCAGTGGTGGAGGTTATTCAGAACTTACCAGCTCTAAAATAGTCGATAATAAGATCGTTCCACTTTCTGAAGAAGACCGCATGATGGTCAAAGCTATGAATTCAGAAATGGGTTCCCAAGCCATGCGCGTTATTGCATTATTTGCTAGAAAAGTCATGGATGGAGAAGATATCTCTGACGTTACTGTAATTGAAAATAATTTGATTTTCCTCGGATTAGTTGGAATTATGGATCCGCCTCGTCCTGAAGTTAAGGCTGCTATTGAGACTTGTCAGAGGGCCGGGATTCAAGTGAAAATGATTACCGGAGACCAACATGTTACGGCAGCTGCGATTGGTAAAGAACTCGCCATTACAAGTGGTACATTACCTCCAGTTGACGGTAAGGATTTACAGGATATGAGCGACGAAGATCTTCTGGAAGTGTCACAAAACATATCCATCTTTTCAAGAGTTACTCCCGACCAAAAAATGCGCATCGTATCTTCCCTTCAAGAGCAAGGTGAAATTGTTGCAATGACTGGAGATGGCGTCAACGATGCTCCAGCTCTCTCGCGTGCTAACATCGGCATCGCCATGGGCATTGCAGGGACTGACGTTGCTAAAGATGCGGCCGACATGGTCCTTCAAGATGACAACTTCGCAAACATCGTTCACGCTGTTGAAGAGGGCAGGAAGATTTACCAAAACATCAGAAATTTCGTCCGTTACCAAGTTTCGACAAATGTCGCAGCAGTCGCTTTGATTATCATTTCAACGTTTATCTTTGGTTGGAATCTACCGCTTACAGCTACGCAAATTCTCGTCATCAACATCCTGATGGATGGACCTCCTGCGGTTGCATTAGGTGTTGAAAAGAAACATGGAAACGTCATGAGTCGTCCACCGCGGCCGGTTGACGAAGGATTACCAAACATGAGTGATATCTCGTTAATTTTCTATCTCGGCGCCGTCATGGTTACAGGTACATTGGCGATATTCTTCTTAGCGGGCGGAGGCCTCGCACAGTGTGAGTTATTGTCTACTGATGCGGCCACAGCTTCGTTGGATATGCGCGCTGCATGTCTACAAGGTGACCAAGCAGCAATAGATGATTGGGAAATTTATGCTGACGGGCATTTTGAACACGCACAGACAATGACGTTTGCGGTATTCATCGTCTTCCAACTGTTTAATGTAATGAATTGCAGATCCAATGAACAGAGTGTTGTTGAACTTGGTATTTTCTCAAATAAAGCCATTAATTTAGCGCTGCTGATATCAACTGGGTTGTTGCTCTTCTTCGTTCAACTTGCTAATGCAGAGATACCGATCATTGGAATAGATATTGGCCAATTGTTGTCTACAACAACGCTATCTCGGAACGATTGGATTGTAATTGTCTTGGTCTCTTCTAGTGTCTTCATCATCGAAGAATTTAGGAAATTGCTGGTGAAATCAAAATTCTTCGCAATTCGTTCACGCTGATGAGAAGCACAGATTCATGAAGTCGTTCCGAGACGCACNCACATGGAGACCTGGTCATCTACCAAAAGATTGGCCGGCTCNCATGCTGATTGGCAAAGNCGTCTAAGCACCCTGGTGGGTNATGATTCACGCTGGTCTTTACCNTTACAACCTNTTGTCAATAAACTCAAGCTTGGCGTAGAATTAAGCCTTCAAGATGGACTGGTATTGTATTNCCATGGCGACCTACACGAAGTAGGAGAACTAGCACATTGTGTTCGTACCGCTCGATTTGATAACAAGGCGTATTTTAACAGCAATGTTCACATCAATCAAACCAATGTTTGCGTACTTGCTTGCAGGTTCTGTGCCTTCCGCAGGGGTCCGAAATCCAAAGATGCCTACTCGTTGAGTGTTGAAGATTATTTGTCTGATTTGGAACTTTATGCAGGACATATCGACGAAGTTCACTCTGTCGGGGGCCTTCACCCCGAGTGGGATGTCGCTCATTACGAAAATCTCTTCTCCGAAGTTCGCAAATCCTACCCTCATGTTTCAATCAAAGCCCTAACGGCTGTTGAAATCAAACACCTCGCCCAACTGTCCTCCATTCCTACAAAAGAAGTTTTGAGGAGATTGCAAGCAGCAGGTCTGACATCTTTACCAGGCGGCGGCGCCGAAATATTGGATGATGATGTCAGAGCCATCATCTGCAATGGGAAAGAAAGTTCTGATGAATATTTAGGCATTCACAGAGAGGCTCATGAATTGGGGCTTCCTTCAAACTGTACCATGCTTTTTGGCACGATTGAAACATTATCACAACGCCTCAATCACATGATTTCTCTTCGTGAACTTCAAGCAGAGACATCGGGTTTCCAATGTTTTGTTCCTTATCCGTTTTTGCCGGACGCCTCTCGCTTGCCACAAGCGCAACTGGCTACTGGGACCGAAATCTTGCGAACAATTGCTATCTCGAGACTTATGATTACAAACATCCCACACATCAAGGCCTACAGGATGAACATTGGCGACTATGTCGCAGAACTCGCACTTCAATTTGGTGCAGATGACATTGATGGGACCGTCCAAAAGGAATCCATCATGCATCTCGCTGGTTCAAAGGCACCTTTGGATCACGACCGTTCAAAACTGGCCCGAATCATAGGCGATGCAGGTTGCCAGCCGGTCCAGAGGAACACCACATACGAGTCCTTCAACGAATATGTACCTCCTGCCCCGACCGTTAGAAGGAGCCTGAAAATGGCGCAATAGGTGAGACGATGACAAATACTTGGATGGAAACAATCGGACGTGTTGCCTTCCTCAATTGTGATCCGTTATTCCACGATCTGGATGAACGATGGAATGTACTGGCCGCGCCTCCTGCATGGTTAACAGGTCACGTGCTGCGAAAAGATTGTGTTCTTGCACCGATTCCAGCCGCTGATTATGCAAAACATTGTGATGAACTCGTACTGCTACCTGATATCGGGATTGGCTCACAAGGTGAAGTAGGTAGTGTACTCTTGTTTGGTTCCGAATCTATCGAATCGATGAAATCCATTGCACTTCCTTCAGATTCCGCCACATCTGTTGCACTTCTGAAATACCTCATGATGACATCCGGTCGTGAATTTAGCTACATGACGACAGGTCCAGATTTTGAATTGATGATGGAACAGGCTGATGGATGTTTACTCATCGGAGACCGAGCACTTGAGGCCGCTAAACAACATCCAGAAATGGTTCGATTGGACTTGGGTCAAGCTTGGCTTGAACGTCATGGATTGCCGATGGTTTTCGGCGTTTTCGTTGCAAGAAAAGATACACCAGTTGACGCATTGAAGCAAGCCCATTCAGCATTGCTTACTGGGTTAAATGAATTCGAAAAATCAGAAGTGAAAAGAGAAGCGGTCATTCAATGGGCAATGGGTCGTTCGGATTTAACTCACAGCCGCCTCGATCAATACTTTGGAGAGGTGTTCAACCGTCTCGACTCGCATCACATGGAGGGTCTACATCGTTTTTTGAGTGAAGCCTGCGACCTCCCCGAACCGCTTGAATTTGCATGGTGATGACTCGTTTCGGAATTGAGTTGTTTATTTTTTCATACGGTTGGTTCTTGAAGGATTGGAGGTTGGCCACACCATGGTCGTAGAATTGCCACGAGATGAAGATGGAAACAAAATTGTCCGCATCGGGCACAGCCCCGACCCAGATGATGCCTTTATGTTCCATGCAATGACCACTGGAGCGTTTCCAACACCAGGTTATCGTTTCGTTCATGAATTGCAGGACATTGAAACTTTGAATCATCGTGCTATGAATCAAGACCTTGAAGTTTCAGCAGTATCCATTCATGCGTATCCCGAAATTGCGGAACATTATGCATTGATGAATTGCGGCGCCTCCATGGGCGAGGGATACGGGCCAATGGTAGTCACTATGTCGGGAGTGAGTGAAGATGATGCGCGTTCTAACGTCATCGCAGTACCCGGATTAAAGACCAGTGCTTACCTTGGATTACGGTTGGCATGGGGGGATTGTGAAGTTGCAGTTGTTCCATTTGATGAAATTATCCCGCGGATTCTTGATGGGACATACTTGAGCGGGCTCATCATACATGAAGGCCAACTCACTTATGTTGACCACGATTTGGATGTTTTGATCGACCTCGGTAAATGGTGGAATGGCCGAACAGACAATTGGCCCATGCCATTAGGTGGCAACGTCGTCCGCAGAGATTTGGGTCTACAAGTCATGAAAGATATCACAAAATACACGAAGATGAGTATTGAGTTCGCCTTGAAATCACCAGATGAGGCATTGGAATTTGCCAAAGCATGGGGTCGCGGTATCGATGACGACACAAACAAAGAATTCGTTGGAATGTATGTCAATGATAGAACCATCGACTATGAAGATGAAGGGCGCGCATCGATTCGTCAATTCATCACAGAAGGTCAAGAGTTGGGTCTTATCGACCCTAGTTTTGATGTACAATCGATTGATTTTATCGGCTCTGTATGAGGTTTTTTCATGGAGGAGTCCGAGAGAAAACCTCAACCCAGTCAGTACGGATCGGTAGATCCTGCACCTCCAGCCAACGAGGGGAATGTAGGTCGCTGGCTTGATATTCTTCAAAATGAAAACCTCCCGATGTTTGAGCGAATGAGGGCAGTATTTTCTTTACGGAACGAACGCAGCGATGAAGCTTGCCTTGCTCTTTGTCAAGGCTTCACATCTTCAAGTGCTCTTTTGCGGCATGAATTGGCATATGTGCTGGGGCAAATGCAAAACCCAGTCGCTTTACCAACACTGACAGAACGGTTAGCGGATCCTGCCGAGCACGTCATGGTGCGTCATGAGGCCGCAGAAGCAATGGGAGC
>PBTH01000008.1 GCA_002726495.1 Methanobacteriota archaeon
ACGAAGAGATGAGCATCATCTTGAGTAAATCCCCTTACCCGAGTCATTCCTGAGATCTCTCCAGATTGTTCCCATCGGTAAACGGTACCAAACTCCGCCAAACGAAGCGGCAAGTTCCTGTAAGAACGAGATTGACTGGCATAGATCTTGATATGGTGGGGGCAATTCATTGGCTTGAGCATGTATCCATCGATTTCGCCTGAATTCATCAGATTGGATAAATCGCCACACGTACAACCCTCATCGGAGAGTTTTTTCATCAAATCACGTTCAACAAGCGGCGGATATTGGGACTCTTGGTAGTAAGGGAAATGACCAGATTTTCGATACAGGTCCAACTTCCCAATGTGAGGTGTAAACACCTGTTGGTACCCCTGTCTCCGCAAATGTTGCGAAATAAAATCTTGAAGCTCTTGACGTACAACCGCCCCTCGGGGCGTCCATAGGATGAGCCCTTGGCCAACCTCCTCATCGATGTGAAACAACTGCAAATCTTTTCCGAGTTTTCTATGGTCTCTTTTCTTTGCCTCCTCCATACGGTGAAGGGTTTCTTTGAGAGCGACCTTTGTTGGTTCAACCAATCCATAAATACGAACCAATTGTTCTCGGTCTTGGTCGCCTCGCCAATATGCAGAGGATACTGATGTGAGTTTGATGAACATCAAACGAGAGGTGTTTTGGACGTGAGGGCCTAAGCAAAGATCGTACCATTCGCCCTGTTTGTAGATGGTGGAGCCGTCGCCATCCTCAAGTTTGTCATCGATGATTTCAATTTTGTAAGGATTGGATGAAAAATGCTCCCTTAGCTCTTCTTCAGACAATTCAACCCGCTCAACGGTAAAATTACGGCGAGCAAGTTCATGCATTTTTTTCTCAATTTTCTTGAGGTCCCCTTCTGCGATAGGTTCCATCGCGAAATCATAGTAAAAACCCCTTTCTATCGCTGGGCCAATGGTTGGTAAAGCGCCAGGATAGAGTTCCATGACCGCCTGTGCAAGAAGATGGGCCCCCGAATGGCGAAGAATATGCATTCCTTCTTCTGATTCAGAACGGATTCCTTCAACCGAACAATTGTCGTTGAGTACGTGGGAAAGGTCAAATTGACTTCCATCAACTTTTGCAGCGAGACAACCATGCTTTTTGCCCAATGCGTCAACGATAACCTCTGCACAAGTAATACCGGTAGCGTACTCATTGACCGTTCCATCAGGCAATGTGATGTGAATCATACTCATTAGCGGTCTCCCCCAACCCCTACGGGGTTGCACCCTCGCTATGAATCCCACACATTGCAATCAGTCATAAGCAGCGAATGTTTAGGCTACCATTCAACATCAAAATCGTCTCCAAGTCGGGTTGTCGGCTCTTTGAGGATCTCTTGTTTGGGTTTGGCAGATTCCTCCGATTTTTTTTCCAACGACGGTGAATCCTTGACTGGCGCTGTTACGACGAAGGATTCTCTGTCCTCTTCAGCATGTATTTTCTTGGCATATTCAATTTTGTGAGCGGGTTGCGAAGAAGGTTCTGGAGGCTTTTCCTCAGGGGTATCAACGACGATATTACCCTCACCAATTTTCAACTCAGCAAAGCCTTTTTGCATCACATCCTCGATATTGGGCCCACCTTCATTCCGACCTTTCATGAAGAAACCTTAGACATTCAACTTCATCAATGCTGGGGTGAATTTAATGAAGAAACATGAGATTATTGTAAGCAGGGCTATTTGAGGGGCAGGCCCCCAGCCAGCATCATGCGCATAGGCGTGGTGGTGAATCCGGATGCTGGCCTGGGCGGCCGATTGGGTTTCAAGGGTAGCGATGGACGAGCTGCTGAGGCACGAGCCGCTGGAGCACAGGACCGTGCAGGACCACGTATGATGGCGTGTCTTACCCGGCTTGACGAACTGTTGGCATCCTCGCTTAACCGCACAAACGCAACGATAACACTCGTTCATTGGAATGGGCGAATGGGTGGTTCTTGGATATATGCGAATTCGTTAGAACATTATTCAGAATGCATAGGCGCCTCGCCTGAGGCAACGACTGCGTCGCATACTGCACATTTAGTGCATGAATTAATTGAAGCCAATGTGGATGCGATTCTCTACGCAGGTGGAGATGGAACAACTCGGGACATCGTCAATGCGCTTGGCACTCACAGCGATGCTGCTCAAAGTATTCCACTGATTGGAGTGCCGGGTGGTGTGAAAATGCATTCGGGTTGTTTCGCCACAACCCCCAAAGCAGCGGCTGAGGTGATTTTGGCGTTCGTGCTTGGAGATTTACGAACCTCCATTACCGAAGTGATGGACCTTGACGAAGAAGTATACCAAGAAGGGGTATGGAAAGTCAGGATGTATGGAGAGGCTTGGACGCCTTCCTCGCCTCGCTTCATGCAGGGTGCTAAGGAGCAAGTTGAACGAGCAAGCGAAGAAGAAACCATTGAAGGCTTGGCTCAACATGTTGAGACTCTATTGGAGGACCGATCAGACTTGATGGTCGTATGGGGCAGTGGAGGTACACTGCGACGAATGGGGGAGCATCTTGGCCAGTCACTCACATTGTTAGGAATTGATATCTACCATGACAACACCCTTCACTCCGACCTCAATGAGAACGATTTGATAAGGATTATTTCACAACATACGAACGACAAAGGTGAACCTAGGCCGCTTCTTCTTCTCCTTTCACCAATGGGTGGACAGGGCTTTCTCATCGGCAGAGGAAACTTGCAACTTTCTCCCGATGTCCTTCGTTTGATCGGTCATTCAAACATTCTCGGAGTCGCCACCCCCTCGAAGTTAATCGGTTTGGAAGCGGTTAGAATCGATACCGGAGATGATGCCTTGGATGACCTCTTCCAAAACAAGCGATTCATCAAAATCCTCCAAGGATTTAGGACTACAAGGTTGATTCGTGTCGCCGAGATGTGAGTTGGTTGCAACCCCATCACGGTCAAGCAAGTTGTTGGTAGACTTAATATCGGTTCAAACGCTCATTGTTTCATGGAGCAAAGAAAGGTTGTCGTTCTAACAGGAGCTGGTATCTCGGCTGAATCTGGAGTACGTACATTTCGTGATAATGGTGGCTTATGGGAAGAACACCGAGTTGAAGATGTCGCAACCCCGGAGGCATGGCGACATGATGCCGACATGGTTTGGAGGTTTTATCAGGCAAGGAGAAGGCAACTTTCAGAAGTCAAACCCAACGAAGGACACCTTTCCCTCTTTAGATTTCAATCTGAAGTTGAACACGTTACCCTGATCACGCAAAATGTGGATGATTTGCATGAACGAGCCGGCTGCACCGATGTTATACACATGCATGGAGAACTGAGAACATTGAGATGCGAATTTAGCCACGAACGCGAAGTTCGTATGGAACCTTCAGACCTATCCGATGATTTTGCCTACTGCACGTGTTGTACTCATCAAAGCCGTATGCGTCCAGATATTGTGTGGTTTGGTGAAACTCCAATGGAGATGACGAGAATTATTGAAGCGGTAGAAAGTTGTGACCTTTTTGTGGTCGTTGGTAGTTCTGGACATGTCTATCCGGCTGCTGGATTGGTCAACCATGCAAAGCATTCTGGAGCACATACAGTATTGGTTAACTTAGAACAACCCGCAAACGCAGAAGCATTTGACGAAGTGCATCTTGGACTTGCAGGAGAATTGTTACCAACGCTTGTTTCAACATGGTTGAAAGAATCCAACTGAACGCTTAGTTTTGTTTTGTAGCCGCACGAAGCAACCCAAGGAACGGGGGACTCGGACGATTTGGTCGCGATTTGAACTCAGGATGATACTGCACGCCAACATAATACGGGTGGCCGGTGAGTTCAAAGATNTCACAGCGCTGNCCCGATTCATCTTTCCCGACAAATACCAANCCAGCCTCTTCAATACGCTCAATCAAATCCGGATTGACCTCGTANCGATGNCGATGGCGTTCATCNACAGCCTCTCCAGAACCGTACAAGCTNCGAATTGCACATTCNTCAACCTGCCATAGCGTAGGTCGACTTCCNAATCGCATGGTNCCGCCAAGATGCGTTTTTGATATCTCAGGCATGAAAACNACGGCTGCATGCTCTGGGTTATCTTCAAACTCAGTAGAATTTGCTCCTTCCAAACCGAGGACATTTCGACAAAATTCAATGGTAGCAACCTGCAATCCGAGACAGATTCCAAGGTAAGGTATGTTGTTGGTGCGAGCGTGATGAGCCGCTAGGATTTTGCCTTCTACACCTCTATCTCCAAAACCGCCAGGGACCAAGACGCCATGCGATGATTTCAGTGACTGCCAGGCAGCGTTGTGTTCATCGGATGATTGTTCCGACCACGTCGCTTCAAGGTGGCTTGCTTCAATCCAATTAATGACCAATTTACGATCTACTGCCATGGAGGCGTGTTGCAGGCTTTTGATGACTGAGAGATAGGCGTCGGACAAATCGGTATATTTTCCGACCATTGCAATCTCGACTTCTTTGGACAAATTATCAACATGGTGTGCCATTTTACTCCATTGCGCAAGCAAATCCGTTTTCTTACAATCCACGCCAAGAATCTCACAGAGCCCTTGTTCTTGGAGCATGAGGGGGACGTGGTAGATGTTCGGTACATCATGAGTTGACATGACCGCTTCTGGCTTAACATGGCAAAAGGCAGCGAGTTTGTTACGAGTTTCTTCATTGAGCGGTTGTGATGAGCGACAAACAAGGATGTCGGGTGTAATTCCTAAGCCCCGAAGTTCTTTGACAGTATGCTGGGTTGGCTTGGTTTTCTGCTCTCCGACCGGACCTAAGACAGGAACCAACGAAACATGTACGAATGTGACGTTTTCTCTTCCAACACGGAATTGGAATTGACGAAGTGCCTCAACATACGGTGCCGATTCGATGTCTCCAACGGTCCCACCAAGTTCAATGATGCAAGCATCCGGTGCTTCATCACTGCCATCTGCAGGGCGCAATGCAACCTCTTCGATCCAATCCTGTACTGCGTCTGTGATATGAGGGATGACTTGAACGGTCTTTCCAAGATAATCACCTCGGCGTTCCGCTTCAAGTACTTTCGAGTAAATTTTCCCAGTGGTGAGGTTGTTGTCCCTTGAAAGATTGATGTCAAGGAAACGCTCATAATTTCCAAGATCCAAATCGACTTCGCCACCGTCATCAAGAACAAATACCTCTCCATGTTCAAACGGAGACATCGTGCCCGCATCGCTGTTAAGATAGGGGTCTATTTTGATGGAGGTGACCTTGAGGCCAGCGCTTTTGAGAAGTACTCCGATGCTGCTCGCGGTCACGCCCTTTCCCAAACCAGAAAGCACGCCCCCACTAACGACTACGTATTTCATGCACCATCAACGGGCTTTTAGGCCGTCGCGCCTCCCTAATCAACATACCTCAACATCGGGATTGTTTACCAACTCGTGGAAAGATAGGGCTAAACCCTGTGAGCGAAGGATGAAAAGGTGCCCAATGTAAACACAAACGAGGGCGAGCAATGAAGCATGTACCAAAGGCCATGGCCGCTTGGACAAAAAGTCGGGACGAAGTAGGCGGGTTTTCCATTGAACAACACCCTGTCCCTGTTCCTGCAGCCGGAGAAGTCCTCATCAAAACAAAATCCACATCGATATGCGGAACCGATTTACACATTTGGAAATGGGATGAATGGAGTCGAGAGAATGTGCCTCTTGGTACAGTAACCGGCCATGAAACATGTGGCGAAGTTGTAGCTTTAGGTGGAGGAGTCAATACCCACGCAATCGGCGATATTGTGGCGATAGAATGCCACCTCGCCTGCTGGGATTGTCCAAGATGCGATGAAGGCAACGCTCACATCTGTGAAAAGGGCTCTATTTTTGGAGTCCATGGCAACGGTGCCTTTGCACCTTATTTCACCATACCTGCCATCAATGCACGCCATGTCCCTCAAGGACTTGAACCGGGCCATGCATCAATTCAAGACCCTCTGGGCAATGCAATCCACACGCTCACAGGAGGACCGGTGAAAGGAGCAACTGTTGCTGTCCACGGGCTGGGTCCTATCGGATTGTTTGCAGTCAGTGCTGCGAAAGCAATGGGTGCAACCACCGTGATTGGGGTTGATTGGGACAACGAATACCGTATGCAGCTTGCCCGCGAATTGGGAGCGGACCTTGTTCTTGGCAAGGACAATGATGTTGTTAAAGAAATTCTTGAGGCTACTGAAGGGAGAGGGGTCGACAATTCTTGTGAGTTCTCCGGCTCCCCCGCTGCTCTAGACAATGCGGTTCGTACAACACGGATGGGGGGATACGTCAACATTCTCTCCGTATACGGGCAAGAGATGACGGAGATCCCCATGAATGAAGTGGTATTTCGTTACCTCCATCTTAAAGGAATCAATGGACGGAAAATGTGGTCCACTTGGGACAAAATGCATGAACTTCTTGAACATGGAAACATCGATGTTGAGAAAATAGTGACGCACAGGATGCCGATTTCAAATTTTGAAGATGGAATTAATCTCGCCATGTCTGGGAACTGCGGCAAAGTTGTTCTGGACTTTGATTAAGCACCAATCCAACGGTACCTTCGGGCCCCTTCATCAACGCCCTCATCCCCAATCTCAACCAATGCGAATTCTCCTTGGGGTTCTACAACACTGTTGTCTTGCACTCCCTTGTGGAGGTTTTCGTATGTTGCATGGTCGATTGCGATTCGCCCTGCTAGGCGTTCAAATAGATGCCACCTGGAAACTACTTCTCGCCAACGAGGACTCACGGTTCCTGCAAACACCTTGGCTTTAGCACCTGAGCCGTACCCGCATAATCCAAATTTAGTATCATCAAGGTTACAGTTTTCTTCTAAATCTGATTCAAACGTTGACATAAGGGCTAAGAAAATTGACCCAGTGTATTGGTTTCCAATTAAACTGCTCGCACGTTGGCCTTTCTCAATTCGGCTTGCATGGAATTCAAGATATTCAGGGGTTTTAGATATCGCCCGACGATAAACATCCATCTCAGATTCCCATGCTGCAATTTTCGTTTTATCATCCGAATCGGGAGATTGGGGCATCGGCCCGATGTTGTTCAACACATTCTCCCACATTTCAGAATCCTGACGGTCATGGCGAAAGACATCGGGGAACATGCGTTTTGCTTGGAATGCATAGGGCAAGTGCATGATGATTCGGGACCATTGTTCGGTCAATTTTTCCTCTGTTTCAGGGTCAAATAACCCTTGACGTGATGCTTTTTTAGAATAATCATGAAAAGCTTGACGAACTGCTGTTTGATAACAGCGATTTGAAAATTGGCCATCGAAAACTGGGTCGTCTCGGTGCACATTTACAGATTCTTCTCCGTGGGCAAAGATGCCCAGTTTACGCACAGTAGATTCAGGAAGATGACGAATCATGCGGTCAATCAAACCCTTTTTTACAGACTGGCCCGTTTCTTGAGCGAGTTGCAATACATTTGAGATGACGGAGCGGAATGTAACTTTCCTACGAGGTTTGAAAAAATCGTGGACCGGGGTTGTAGAGACTCCGATGCAATCAGGAATTTTCAGCAAACGTGGATTCCTACGAATTAGAAGCGCTCCTCCGCCTGCACCCTGTGTGTATTCACCGGAGGATTCCAGAGCATACTTGGCGTTGTCTGAAAAAATGACAACGCCTAATCGTTCATCGTGCTCGGTTGACCTTGCAACCCAATCAAGAGTTGTATGCATTGCATCAACAGCACCTATACAAGCAAAAGTCATATCGACGACATCGCATGTTTGGAAGCAATCGGCTCCAAAACGCTCAGAATAACGTTGAGTTAACATGTCAAGAATGTATGTTGCAGTTGGTTTTGCACCGTCAAGAGCCGATTCTGTTCCAAGATACATCCGCCCGATATCTCTTGGGTCAAGCCCATTGCGGTCGATCAACTGCATTACTGCCATTGCACCCATTGTCGCTGTATCTTCATGAGCATCTGGAATAGCCATGGCTTCAAGACCAAGTCCTTTGTTGAGTTTTCCATAATCGGCACCACGCAGTGTTGCAAAATCCTTCATGTCCATGTAAAGACGTGGGAAGTGAATGGCAATGTCATCAATGCCCACTGGAGGTTCACTTATGGAATCCATAACCGGTGGGGATTAGGTTGGCTATTTGAAAGGGCGGACTGTAAAATAAAACAAAGGCGCTTTATTCATTACCGATACCATCGGGGACAGTAGGATCTTGTTTGGCCCACAAGACATCATCGATTCTAAGAACAGATAACGCCGCTTCAGTAGCACCAGCAAGGACTTGGCGGGTAATCCGCAAGGGTTCGACGACTCCGGATTCTTTCATGTCTGCAGGGCCACGATCAACGACATTGAGTCCGATGCAGTGCGCATCATTTGACGACGATGTGCTTTGTTTTGCGACCACTTGTAACAGAGTATCAAGAGGGTCCAAGCCTGCATTTTCGGCCAATACACGAGGAATGACTTCAAGTGCATCAGCATAGGCTTCAACTGCAAGTTGTTCACGTCCAGGAATCGTCTCAGCGTGCCGGCGGAGAAAACGTGCAAGTGCAATTTGTGTGGCTCCGCCTCCCGGTAGGAGTTTGGGCTCCTCAAGAAGTTGACAAGCGACCCCTAAAGCGTCTGCAAAGCATCGTTCAACCTCACCAACTGCTTCATTGGTTGAACCCTTGGCGATGAAGGTAGCACCACCTTCTTCCGTTTCTACAATCCAATGCATAACTCCGTTCCAACGCTCATTTCGGCTTTTGATGAAGACACCCAAGTCTTGGGCGCTTAAGCCCTTGATATCATAACCAAGTACGGCACCTGTGCCCCGAGCAAGAAGGTCCAAATCAGAGCGAGAAACACGGCGATAAGCCTGAATCCCGGCATCACTCAAGGCCTTGTGCATGTCATCATCAATGCCTTCTTTACAGGCAAGAAGCGTTACACCAAGTTCCACAAGCAACTCAACTTGAGCATCGAGCATCTCTTTTTCTTTGGCTCTGAAGGACTCAAGTACACCCGGGCCGCTTACATTGAGCGTGAGGTCGCTCATCATATTCCGTCGTTCTAATCCACCGTCAACAAGAGCGACCTTGCCCGCCTTCAAGTTTTTGGGCATGCTTCTGACCACCCTCTTTTTAGCAAGTACCAATCCAGTGACCAAATGAGAATCGGTCATACTTCCTCCGGTTTGAGTTAGAATTTTTACCCGAGTTGGGTCTGCAATGGTTCCTGTAGAGCCTTCAGACACAATGGCTTTCGCAGCCTCTACCGCCAGCAGGGCAAGGTGTTCTTGCATAGCCTCGTGAATCTTTCCTGCAAGCGATGTGTTTGCAGCTTTTTGTTGCATGGCCTCGTTTGCCTCAATGGTCAACAATGGAAAGTGTCCACGACATGCTTCTTCCGCCAACCGATATCCACGGGCAATGGCGGAGGGATGGACTCCTTGGAGTACCAGTTCCCAAGCATTTTGAAGCAGTTCTGCTGAAAAAAGGACGGCGCTCGTCGTACCATCTCGGGCAATGCGGTCTTGAGTCGTAGAGGCATTGATGAGCATCTTTGCGACTGGATGTTCAACCTTAGCAGACTCAAGGACGGTCACACCGTCATTGGTGACCATTGTACGACCTGCATCATCGATCAAGAGTTTGTCCTGGCCTCGGGGACCGAGTGTAGTACGTACTGCACCTGCCAAGGCCATGGCGGCTGTGATGTTGTTGCGGAGGGCCTCACGGCCCGTGGAGCGGGTTGTTTCCTGAAGGATAGGGACCTCGCTCATGCACTGTCCACCTGCCTCTTACCCATAAGCCAAACGCTCTAAGCGCAGAGAAGGGAAGTTCAGTCTTCGTCTTCAACGACTTCGAAGTCAGCATCGACTACGCCGTCATTTACGCTGATATCGCCGTCTTCACCGTCTTCACCGCTTTCCTGCTGAGCCATCTCGGCTGCTGCAGCTTCGTAGAGTTTTGTTGAGACTGCATGCATGGCCTCTTCAATTTCTTTGACTTTTGCTTGAATTGCTGCATCGTCCATGGCGTCGATGTCAATTGGTTTGCCCTCTTCATCCTGAACCATGGTTTCGAGTTCATCCAAATGGGCCTTGACCGGGTCAACTTCACTGTCATCCAGCTTATCTGCTGATTCATCAAGCGTACGTCGGGTCTGATAAACAACTTGGTCGGCCATGTTTCGCAACTCAACTTTGCCCTTGCGTCGTTGATCTTCTTCGGCAAATTTCTCTGCTTCTGCGATTTTGTCTTGGATTTCGTCCTCGGTTAGAGATGTTGCAGATTCAATCTTGATGGATTGTTCTTTACCAGTGCCCATGTCTTTGGCGCTAACGTTGACAATACCGTTTGCATCAATGTCAAACGTCACTTCAATTTGTGGAATGCCACGAGGAGCCGGTGGGATTCCAACCAACTGGAATTGGCCGAGTGTTACATTGTCCTTTGCAAACTCACGCTCACCTTGCAACACATGGATTTCAACAGCAGGTTGGTTGTCTGATGCGGTGGAATAGATTTCCGACCGTCGTGAAGGGATGGTCGTGTTTCGCTCGATCATGGTCGTCATAACTCCGCCGAGTGTCTCAATTCCCAATGTGAGCGGGGTGACGTCGAGAAGCAAGATATCGGAAACGCCCTCATCTCCTGCGATAATTCCTGCTTGAAGTGCTGCACCTAGAGCAACGGCTTCGTCGGGGTTGATTCCTTTGTAAGGGGGCTTTCCTGCTTCTTGTTCCACTGCATCTTGCACAGCAGGGACTCGTGTTGAACCACCAACAAGGATGACTTTGTCAACATCTCCCTTTTTGATACCTGCATCCTTCATAGCTTGCCGTGTAGGCACCATTGTTTTCTCCACAAGTTTAGCAATGAGGTCCTCAAATTTAGCACGGCTAAGGGACATGTCCATGTGTACAGGTTGGCCGTCAGCCATTGAGATAAAGGGCAGGTTAACTTGGGTTTGCTGGGTTCCAGAAAGTTCAATCTTGGCTTTTTCTGCTGCTTCTTTCAACCTTGACATGGCTTGTTTGTCTTTCGAGAGGTCAATTCCTGTCTCTTTCTTGAATTCAGCAACCATCCATGCAATGATTTTCTCATCAAAGTCGTCTCCACCAAGTTTGTTGTTTCCAGCAGTTGCCTTGACTTCTATCTGAGGTTGGCCATCAACTTCGTAAATCTCAAGGATGGAGACGTCAAAAGTACCTCCACCCAAGTCGTAAACCAGAATGGTCTGGTCTTGGGTCTTGTCCACGCCATAAGCCAGAGCAGCGGCTGTTGGTTCGTTGATAATTCGCAATACATCAAGTCCTGCAATTCGCCCTGCGTCCTTGGTTGCTTTACGTTGAGCATCTGTGAAATATGCTGGGCAGGTGATGACGGCTTGCGTCACTTCGTGGCCGAGGTAAGCCTCTGCTTCAGCCTTGAGCTTTTGTAAAATAAATGCAGAGACTTCTTGCGGAGTGTATTCGGTACCATCTACCTCAGCCTTCCACTTTGTCCCCATGTGACGCTTGACTGAAATCATCGTTCGGTCGGTGTTTGTCACAGCTTGCCGTTTTGCGGTCACGCCAATGAGGCGTTCTCCACCATCTTTAGCAAAGGCCACGACAGAGGGTGTTGTTCGTGCACCCTCTGCATTTGGGATGACAACGGGTTCTCCGTTCTCGATCGTTGCTACACAGCTGTTTGTTGTTCCTAGGTCTATTCCAATCACTTTACTCATGTTTTTTCACTTCCTTAATTTCAAAAAATAGGGATTCCACCATCATCTTCGTCATCATCGTCGCTATCATCTCCAACGTCAATGCTGACTTCGTTTACGGCAGGAATATCATCGTCATCGTTTGATGACTCAAGGGCTTTGCCTTGTGGTGTAAGTTTCAATGTTATGTCGAGGATGCCGTTGTTTAGCGTCCACTCCACTACATCGTCACAGGGATGCGGCAATTCGACCAGGGCCAAGGGTGCA
The DNA here is from genome assembly GCA_002726495.1 of Methanobacteriota archaeon. GTDB lineage: Archaea > Thermoplasmatota > Poseidoniia > Poseidoniales > Poseidoniaceae > Poseidonia. Next base: position 11,986 of record PBTH01000008.1, read on the forward strand.
GGTTGTGTTGAACGCATGATTTCAATTTGTGAACCGCCCTTGATGAGTTCAATTTCCAACTGCTCGGTTTCAATATCTCCTTTCAAGGTGAAATCGATGGTAACCGACATGTTCCATCCATCAAGGTAAATATCTTCAGAGGGGAGTTTCATGGTTTCTTCTTCGCTTTCGAGGGCTGTGGGATCAATTTCAACCGGTGCGATATCAACGCGAACATCTACTCCGAGATTTTTCAACATGTCTTCCAGAGAACCACCCGAGGTAAACATCTTGGCAATATCAGACATGTCGAGGTTGAAATTAGCATCGCCTTTGGCAAGTTGCTCTGGGTCCAATCCTAGAGCGCCTATTTGGTCTCGGATTTGGTTTAAGAGGCCGCGAAGTTGGTCGCGTTTAAACGGTATGCCCATGTTTGAGAGCATCTCTTCGAGCTTGTTGAGCAAGTCTTCTTCCCACTTGTCGTCAGCCATTTTCACCACTACTAAACCATCGGTTGTATAGTCCCAGCGTGGCACTCCATATAAATCTAATCAAATCAAATCAACTGATACAGGGTTCAAAAACACCTCAAGAAGAGGCGATACACAGGTGTCTGAGAACGCTAATTCTTCATTGACCGGTGATGAATTTCACCATGGTTCGCACGTGGACTCCAGTCGCACCGTGGTTGACCATCTTGTTTGTTTTCGCGCCCCAGTAAGTTCCTGCAATGTCCATGTGAGCCCATGGGATGTCCTCTGCATCATCGCCCTCGCCGCGTTGCGGTACGAATTGCTTCAGGAAGGCAGCGGCTGTATTTGCTCCGCCATATCGACCGGCACCCAAGTTGCGGGTATCTGCAATCTTTGAGTTGGTCATTTCCTTCTCAAAAGCTGGGAGAAGTGGCATTGGCCAAGCAAGTTCGCCAACATCTTTGCTTGCCTCATGAATACGGGTTCGGAAATCGTCATCGTTTGACCAGAGGCCTGTTGCCTCGTGACCCAATGCTACGACACAGGCTCCGGTGAGCGTTGCGAAGTCAATGATGTATTCTGCATCAAAATCAGTTCCAGCCTTCCAAAGTCCGTCGGAGAGAACCAATCGGCCTTCTGCATCGGTGTTGAGAACTTCAATGGTTTTCCCTGAGAGGGTTTTGATAACGTCTCCCGGGCGCTGGGCGTTTGCTGCAGGCATGTTTTCAGCCATGCATGTGATCGCCACGACTTTCTTGTCGTAAGCGATTGCAGCAAGTGCTTGCATGGTTCCGAAAACCGTTGCGGACCCGCCCATATCGTACTTCATTTCATCCATGTTTGCACCGGGCTTGAGGGAAATACCTCCAGTATCGAAGGTGATTCCTTTTCCGACCAATATCGGGTGGCGACCTTTCTGGTCTCCATTGAGTGTGAAAATCACCATACAGGGTTTGCGAGACGAGCCCATACCCACGGCGACCAATCCACCCATGCCGTGTCGCTTTGCAGTCTCATAATCGATAACTTCAACCTTGACGTTGTCATACTCTGCTGCCCATTTTTCGGCCATTTCAGCGAAAGCCATGGGGTACATGTCGTTAGGCGGGCAGTTGCCCAAATCCCTTGAAAGATGAACGCCGGAAACGACAGCGCTTGCACGGTCTATCGCGAGCGTCAGTGCGGAGGCATCGCCTTCGTTGCAATTGATGCGAGCGGTCAGAGGAGCTTTTTCATCATCATCTTCCGCCTTTTTGTAAATATCGTACTTGTAATCCCTCATCATCATGCCTTCAGCGAACGCGGTGATGGCAGGAACATCTGATGTATTGAACACAACAGTGAGTTCTGAGTCATGTGAGGATTTATGTTGAGCAACGACCGTTGCTCCGGCTTCTCTGTAGGAATGAATGTCGCTTTTTTCTTCTTTACCAAGACCGACCAGGATTGCTTTTCCACCCTCGGCGCCGTACAACGACATCACGCTGTTTGCTTTACCCTTGAAGTCCCCATTGTTCAAGACACGGTTAATCTGACTTTTAAGCGCCATAGGCACGCCTTCTGCATTATCGGTAATCGTTTGCGACCCCTCAAAAAGAGGGAGGACAAGGGTGCCGTTGATGTTGTTTCCTGAACTGACTGTTACTTGCATGGTGTTCACCTAAAACTCCCAGTCCGTTTTCCCTCTTGAAACCTCGTCCTCAATTCAATGAAAAAAGAACCGTGATATTGACAGGAAGGTGATGACTCAAAGGTATTAACTGAGTTCTTCTGTGTCTTCAAGTCCTAATATCTCGGGGTGGCGTCGATGGAGCAGGTTGGCAACTGCGACAAACCCAACCATGATGCTGAGCGGGTGAAAAATACCGTACCCTATAAGGAAAGAATCGTCGGTTTGTTCGTTGAGCAATAGGGCACCGGGAACCACGCTTTCGTTCACCCATTGAGAAGATTCAATAATTCGCTTTTGGTAATTTAGATTCCATGTTCCCTCCGAAGAAAACTCGAATCCTCTCACGTTAAACATCTCTTTGCTGCTGTTGGTTGCATTCACGCTGAAAAGTGGAGAGGCCCAAACGACTTCTCCATTTTCGCCAAGATATTCCAAGCTCGCATTGTTTGTTGTTGCTTGACCGTGATTGTGTATGTCCAACGACAATTGTCCATCGCTGATTTCAATGCTACGAACATCAAGACGCGCCCTCCAATACCAGACGTTGTCGATAAGATACCTCATAACATCCATTTCTTCACCCAAACGGTCGTTCAAATTTTCAAACGACCCTGGAACAAATTGCTCATCATCTGTTTCAAAGGTAAAGGTTGGATAGCCCATTACTCCGTATCCATAGTCTCTGCTGGTCCCACAATTTGGATACAATCCTTGGTTCGCATTTTGGATTGGGATACTTGAGATGTTGGCCTGAACATCCTCTCTGATTTGCCAAAATAATTCCCAATCTGCTGGTTGGTAGGACCATTTGCCCCAGGGATACAACATGATCCAGACGCCGGTATGCATGGTGACATACAGATCAGCGTCGGCAACTTCGGCGTTCATGTAGTTTGAATTCGCCGTGGTTTCAGCTTCGCTAAAGGCACTGCTTCCAGGCTGAGTGGTTGGGCAAGTGTTCCAATAATGGTCGTAATTTCTGTTCAAGTCAACTTGGTTGATGTTCCATCTTGTATCGATATCATTGCCATCCGGATTGAGCATAATCAAGATGTGAAGTTCGGTATTTTCCAATACATCAATCGCTTCTTGATTTCCTTCTTCCCATCCGTTGATGTACCACTTTGCAGATAACCACGCCAAGGCTGTACCCAAGTATTCGTTACCGTGATGTCCACCATCGATGTAGACAATTTCTTTTGGACTTCCATCGGCTTTCGTTTCAGAAGACCAGTTTGAAAGTCGGACCACCCACAACGTCTTGCCCAATTCGGATTTCCCAACATCGGCCAAGTCAACGATTTCTGGATAGTCATCTGCCCAGCCGTTGACTTCAAGCGTCAGTGCTGCCCAAGTCATGTGAACATGGCCATCAACCGGGTCGCCTGGCCACGCCTCATCCTCGTCAAATCCGGATTGGGCAGAGGATAATGGAATACTCGGAAGCAGCATACATAGGATGAGACCTATTGCAACTCGCATGTCCATCCCTAACGACTAACCAACAAAAACGCTTTCCTAACCGGTGACATTACCAATCGCTGGTAAAGGCATTTGGATTGGACACCTTTTCGGCCTCACGCGTCCATATACTCGGGCCGTCGGTGCTGTAAATATCTGCGAAGGGGTCAATGTCTTCTTCCTGAAGGTTTCGTTGCATGTACGCTTCAACACGCTCACGAAGGTCGGGTTTGAATTTCCAATAGTGAATTCTCCATTCTCGGCCGTCCCACAATGTTGTTTCTTCCGACTCAGTGGTCAAAAGATCGTAGTCTTGAAACATGTAGAAGAGGTTACGGTCCGTGGGCTCAAGAGCATTGTCAATGATGCGATTGTAGAATCCAAAGAACCCAAGAGCGTGTTCGGCCATCCCCTGGGCGACCTCGGTGTCCATCTCCAAATCGATATGTTGTTGAATCGCTTTCGTTAATTCTGGTAATGTCATTCCCATCTTATTCACCCTATCCGGGTCCCCCTATGCGGCCAACATAGTACTCCCGTTGCTATTTTATATTGTACTCCGACCCATATTAAATGTTCTACTCATATTCATGAAAACTGTATTTTGAACGGTGAAACCGGTAACTTTTGGTGCATCGGCAACATCATGAAGGTGTCGTTTCCCCCTCGGCTCTAATGGATGATGTCTTTGAGGAGGGGCAGTTCCTCGGTTTACCTCAAACCGAAGGAGATGTTGATATCGTAGTTCTCCCATTGGGCTTTGAGTTAACGACCTCATACGGCATGGGAACTGCTGAAGGGCCTATGGCTTGCATTGAAGCAAGCAGCCAGGTTGAACTCTACGACCCTGTACTCAACGAGGATTTGCCAGCTGGCGCTGTACTCAGCACCCAACCCTTGTGGGAAGGAAGCGCTGGAAGTCTAATGGAACAACTCGACGAGTTGGTTGACCATGTGCGCCCTTGGTACAACGGTAAGTGCTTTCCAGTCTTTTTAGGAGGCGAACATGGAATCCTACCGCCAATCGTTCATGCTGCTAGGAACCATCCACTCGTGAACAATGAACTCAACACCCTCACCGTTGTCCAAATTGACGCCCATGCAGATTTGCGTGAATCCCTTGATGGGGAGCCATTCTCCCATGCTTGTGCTGCCGGGCGCAGTCTTGACCTGGGAATCGGAAAGTTGCTACAAGTTGGAATTCGTGCCTATTCTCTCCAAGAAGCTCAACTCATTGAATCGGATGACCGCATTACAACCTTCTTTGCGAGAGACACTCAACACCCGCCCGTACAAAATGAGTCATGGAAGAAATGGCTTGAAGCACTAAGGACGTTGTCCGGACCTGTGCATTTGACCATTGACATTGACGGTTTAGACGGTGCATTGGTACCTTCCACGGGAACTCCAGTACCTGGAGGTCTCTCGTTCTGGCAAGTCCAGGAGACCGTTGAGACATTGTTCTCAGCCCCCAACGCCACGGTGATCAGCGCAGATGTCAATGAAATCGTTGCGCAGGAAGGAAGTTCACTCACACAATTTACTGCTGCATCAATAGCGACAAAGGTCATTGCGTGTCATGTTGGGGCTCGAAAACAAGGTCGTTGGAATCCAATCAACAACGACGCCATCGAAGATTCACCATCACAGTATTTCCAAACATGGGAGAGAACTGCCTCTTCATCAAATTGAAAAATGGAAGGCAGAAGCGACAACAAGGTGGGACCATGACAGACTATCAATCCCACGGCAAACATGTCTTTCTTGATTACAACGGCTACAATTACGATGAAGATAATCAGGGCAATTGGATGCTCAAAGTCTTACAAAACGCTGTTTCTTATGCGAACGCAAGAGAGGTTCATGCCCATGTATCTCCATTTGATGGAAGTGTATCTCCCCTCGGATTCGCAGCAGTTGTTCTTATTGACGAAAGCCATGTTACTGCCCATTGCTATTCAGAGCGAGGTTGGCTTGCAATCGACTGTTTTACATGCGGGGAAAGTGACCCAAACATCATGGCCGATTTCATTCATGAACGATTGAATGAAACGATGCCGAACATCCAACTCATGCAACGGCAAGAAGTAGAGCGTTTTCTCCATGGAGTGTGATATCATGTCAATCAGAGCATTTGTTGACGAACATTACCATCACTTCAATGCAGGTGTGGTTCAACGAGCATCAAATTCAATTTCCAATTTTCTTGAAGAAGATGGGAAACTGTTCCTCACACTCGCTGGAGCAATGAGCACCGCAGAGATTGGACGTAGCCTCGCTGAAATGATACGACAGGGGCACATTGCGGCCATTTCGTGTACCGGAGCCAACTTAGAAGAGGATGTGTTCCACCTTGTGGCACAATCTCACTATGAACGAATAGAAAATGTGGATAATTTGAGCACAGAGGATGAGGTCGAACTCTTTGAACGTAAACTCAACCGAGTCACGGATACATGCATTCCTGAGGAAGAGGCTATTCGTAAAATCGAGGCCCAAATCCTGTCATCATGGAAGCATGCAAGCGATGAGGGGTCTTCTTTCCTACCTCATGAATTCCTCTATCGGCTGCTAACTGAGGGGCAATTGCATGATGCATACGACGGAGACCCGAAGCATTCCTGGCTTTTGGCGGCAGCAGAAGCAAACTTACCACTTTTCGTACCCGGTTGGGAGGACTCAACTCTCGGCAACATCTTCGCTGCTCGGTGTTCTGAGGGGATCATCAATTCAAATGTCATAAAAAGCGGTGTTGATTACATGACTGCATTGATTGAATTTTATCGTAGTAACACAATACCCTTGGCCTTTTTGCAGGTCGGAGGAGGTATTGCTGGAGACTTCCCGATTTGTGTTGTTCCTCTCTTGAATCAAGACCTTGGAGAAGATGTTCCGCTATGGTCTTGGTATGCACAAATAACTGACGCGTCTCCTTCATATGGAGGCTATTCTGGCGCTCCACCAAATGAAAAAATCACATGGGGGAAAATCGAAGCCGATACTCCCCGTTTTAGCATCAACAGCGATGCCACGATCGTCTTGCCCTTGATCTTTGGATACATCATGGACCTTTGACTGCACATTGTCCCCAAAGTTTTGAAGAGGAGCGCCACCACCTTTTGTTCATGAAGCCAACGCGAAGAGCCGCATGTTTCGGAATGTTGCTCGTGTTTCTATTCTCAACGGTGCCCATCCAAGCACAAGTTCCAACAGCCCCTTCTGTCATCATTACGACCCAATGGACCAATGATGGAATCAATGAAAATCTCCATGCTTACAAACTAACATTCTCAGATAACGGAACGTATGAATTTAAGTTTGAGATCAATCATGAACGCAACGGTCTGTTTTTTTACACTAATGATGATACCTGGTCACATCAGTGGGGGTATGAAAACGACCAAAGGACAGCACTGGTAGAAGTAAACACCACGCTTGAATGGGCAGATGTCGTATCCTTAGAGGTGACGATAACAAAACAAAACGGTCAATCTCTACCTCAACCGATAACCGTTGAACGGCAATTTACTGTTGGAACCTGGAATCAGCCTATGGCCGACCACGAAATCATGTTGTCAACATCATGGGATCTTGACCAAGGATATCAAAACGATGAAGGTGACCAACAATTCATTCTCACTTTTGACGGTCAAGGATGGCAACAACGAACGGGTCAACAATTGGAATCTTGGGAACTTGGAAACGGTACATTCCGTACAGTGGAAACCGTTGACGGAGCAGAGACTGAATTGGACCTCATCTTTACACAACTGTGGAAAAACGAAACGATTGTTGGTGGTGTATTAACGCACCAGATTTTTGACGCACAAGGTTTTGGAACACTGAATCTGACAAGTGACGAAGATGGAACCATCACCGAGATTCATGCCAATGTCTCCGAAGCCCATCTCAATCGGTCACTCAGCAACGGGGTTGTCGAGGAGTTGTTGTTGCTTGAAGCGACAGGAACTCTTGATGTGATGGAACAGGCAGATGAAAATTCTTCTTTGGATATTAACGGCGAACTTTCCGTGTTCTTTTTTGAATACCACGATGTTGACGGGGTACGTGTTTTACAACACAACCAATTCGAAGCCATGGCTGACTTTGTTTTGATCGATGAAGGAACCCGAATGGATGTCTCATTGGACGGATTTGTTCAATTAGAGCGTTGGGAAGAAGGTGTTCGAGTCGCCCACAAGGAAGAGTTGTGGGGCTCTGGAACATTTGGTTTTGATGATGAAGACGAAAATTCAACCCTCGTCGTTAACGGCACGATTCTTGAAATTCGGTCAAAGGTGGAAAACGGTACAACACTTGCTGACAACCTTCATGTTGACGGAACATTATCGGGCGATGTCCAAGGCACCTTTGGTATACTCAGAGAAATTGAAGAAACCAAAGAATATCCCAATGCGAGCGGTCAGATGTTTCCAGTGAATGTCATACATCAGGATTCTTGGTTTAACATCACGGGTGTTAACGGAGGCAATTTCTTTGATGGTGCGGGAATTGGAGCAACGCATAACCAGACTTGGGATTACCAAGTTGTTCACTCCGAATGGGACAACAGAACCATACGTTTTGTTTGGAGAGAGACTGGGCCTAACCCATCGGAAGGTGAAGAACGCCCAGAGCGCAGCCCTCTGGAAAGGAACGCCACGGCACCAATTGCAGAAAGTGGCTTAGGAAACCTCACTGTTGGGCGAGAAACAGGTCTCATGCCAATACCACTTCAGACCGGCGATGTTCTTCGCTTAAACGGCCAAGAGGGCCTACCAATGACCCTTACGGCTGGAATGACTCGCATTGATACCAGGGACGGGCACAATCTTACCGTAATCGATTGGACGGGTACTTACGGAACAAACGGTGAACTGGGTGTTGGCCAAGGAACCTTGGTCTCTGCCGGACCATTGCGGGGATTAATTTCCAGTGTAACTCGAACGCTTGCAATTCCTTTTGGCGAATCCGGTGAAGAGGCTTTCATGAATGAAACACAATACTTGGAACGGGTATTGTCACCAGAGATTGTAAGTGAGGATGAAAACACCCCTCCACAAATCGGCCTCCTTGAGCTTCAAGAGGGATTGGTTTTGGGAGAGGGAGGAAGTGTAGCACACCTAGAAGTCTCTGTACCCGATGCAGAATGGAATGTTGTCTACGTTGAGGTTGACCTCGCTCCACTCGGCGGAACAACCGTCAGTCTCAACGACCGTGGTTTGGATGGGGACTCAAGCATTGGAGACGATGTTTACACTGCTGCCTTCAGCGTTCCCGGGCTTGAAGTGGGCCTGTTTGATGTCAACATCACCGCAGGTGATAGTTTTGGAGCTGTGAGCCAAGGAGTTGGTCAAGTCATGGTTGTGAATCAGGCACCGCGTTTGACACAATTGGAGATTGCTCCATCGTCCCTTCAAAGAGGTCAATCCATTGTCATCAATGTACAAGCATACGACGGTCATGGTGTCACTTCCATGCAGTTGGATCTGCGTGAATATGGTGGTGAAGTTGAATCGCTCTCGTTGACCGGGTCGGGCGAATCCGCAACATGGACCGGCATGTTTGTCATGCCAGATGGCATGACACCTGGGCAACAATCGTTGCTCATTCGGACAAATGACACACTAGGGGCTACAGGTCAACATCGGGCATGGACTCCAATTGAAGGCTCAATTGGTCACCCTACATTTGGACCTCATTACATTCAATCCGCAAATGTTGTTCCTATACAAGTAAACATACTCAACGACCGCCCCACCATCATAACTCAGTCCATAACGGTTGAAAAAGATGGAACTGAGTTGGTGCCTTTCACTGTGCAAGTGAGCGACCCTGATGGAATTGAACGTGTTCAAATTGACATGGGAGTCTACAAACCGATAGGAGAGACTTCGTGGATTTTAATGTACGATGATGGTAGAAATGGCGGGGATGATATCGCCTACGATGGTATCTATTCAGCCCTTCTTTCGATTCGCAGTGGCACTCCAACAGGGGAACATGAAGTTCAGATTCGTGCATTGGACCGCTATGGAGAATTGAATTCTACATCAGCCTTAGTAATCCTTGAATTGCCCAATGCGAACACCGATCCAACCCAAGGACTGAGCGTAATCGTGTTGTCGGTTTTTGGAGCGGCATTACTGCTTGCAGCAGGAGTCGTCGTATTTACCCTAACAAGGAACCAAGGCAACGATGGAGAGAAAGGAGACCGTTTCGGAATGGAATGATATTTTTTGGCTATAAAAATATACTTCCTCTCCCGCCCTTTTAGTCCCTTCGCCCATCACAAGAGGAGACCTTAAACCATGACCGAGGTAGGTCCAACCATGTCACTTGCACCTACTGATTATGACTTTGGCGACGCGTCAAATTATTTCTTTGCTACAACCATAACTTGCGCTAATGAAGATGCAAGAAAAATGTACGTTGAAGCCTTTGGACACATGTTGAATTACAACCATGAACACGCTATTGCATGTTTCAGCAAGTGTACAGAACTTGACCCAACCTGCGCTATGGCATGGTGGGGCATCGCTTATTGCGTATCCTCTAATTACAACTGGGCCCCGGGATTGGGTTCAGGTCATGACTCCATCCAAACAGCAGTATCCCTCAAGGACGGATGTACCGAATTGGAAAAGGACTTGATCGATGCATTGGCCCAACGCCACTCCGCAGAAGCACGTGATGCAGCAGATCCAACAGTCCTCAACATGGGAAATAGTCCAGAATTAAACGTTGCATTCGCAGAAGCAATGGCGCCACTATACGAAAAATACAGCGGGAATTTAGACGTAACAGCGGTTTATGTTGAAGCGTTGATGAATCTAAAAGCATGGCAATTATGGGATAAGAACACCGCTACAGGTGAAATCGAACCTGCGGATGATAATACATTGTTGCTCGTAAAGATCATGGAAGATGCTTTCGAAACAGTGGAAGGCGCCAAAGAGCACATTGCTCTATGTCACTTGTATTGCCACGCTTTGGAATTATCACCATTCCCGGAGCGTGCTTTACCAGCGGCCGATGTTTTGAGAACAGCAATGCCTGGATTAGGCCATCTGGTCCACATGCCGTCACACATTGACGCATGGGTCGGACAATGGAAAGAAGCAGTCGATTGTAACATTGCAGCGGTTGAAGCTGATGACCGGTATGTCGAACTAACTGGAAACGAATCACAATTCTACAAGTTCTACCGAATGCACAACCACCACTTCGTAGTTTGGTGTGCAATGTTCGAGGGGCAATATGAAATCGCTATGAAATACGCACGAAAAGCCGTAGCAACACTACCAGCCGGAGATGAAAACTCCGGAGTTCAATTCATGCTAGCCGGCATTATTCCAATGGGGGCCATTTTCCTAGAGTCCTATGTTACCATGCCATGGCACGTCATGATTAGATTCGGTAAGTGGGATGAAATCATTGCTGAACCTCTTCATACAGATAAGGACGTATTCCCTGCAGCAATTGCTACACAGCACTACGCACGTGGAGTCGCATACGCTTCCAAGGGAATGGTTCCAGAAGCAGAAGCAGAACAGGTTCTATTCAACCAAGCACTTGAGAATCCAGCACTTGCTGGCAGAGTTCTGCACAACAACCTGATGTATCAAGATCCATCTGATGGACCTTGTATCTTACTGGTTAACGAAGCAGTCCTTTCTGGAGAAATCGAATACCGCAGACAGTTCTTAGCAAAAGAAAAAGGCGAAGCATCAGACTTTACAGTAGCATTCGACCACCTTCGCCGTGGAGTAGACCTTTCACTAAATCTAGCATACAATGAACCATGGGGCCAGATGCAACCAGTTCGCCACATCCTAGGTGCACTGCTTCACGAACAAGGTCATTATGAAGAGGCAGAAGAAGTCTACCGTGCTGACATCAAGTTGTGGAAAGACAACATGTGGGGCCTACTCGGGCTCAAGCTATGTCTCGAAGCAAGAGGAGATGCACCTGAGGAACTTGCTGCAGTCACTGCACTGTTCAACGAACGAAGTTCCAGGGCAGACATTGTTCCTGCAAAGACTTGCTTCTGTGCGCAAGACAGCATAGAGAAGAGTTGCTGCGATTGAGCACCATCCCAATATGGTGAGAACGCTTAGGCTACGGAATTGAGTATCAATCTTCCATTCCCGTTGGCACATCTATGGCAAAGCCCAGCATTAAGGCGCCCAGCAAGACCCACCCGGTGAGCATAGAAGTACGGAATAGCACTGTTTGGAAATCAACAAACTTCTCTCTGGCCAGTACAGCCCAGATGTTCACAATGGCCATGATACCTGCTGCCCCAAGAAACCAAATCCCATCCATAGGATTGGAGATGGCGAAGCAGGCGAACCAAAGCAAGGTGAGTTGAACGGTCGTACGAGTGGTGGCTTCTTCATCAAAGGCTGATGGGAATGAATGAATCCCTTGTTCTCGGTCGCTGTCAACATCCATGCGGGCGTAATTGATGTCAAAGGCTGTAATCCAGAGCATGACTCCGATTGAAATCGGTAGAATCGTCGGTGCCCAAAGATATTCTGTACCATTGGAAAACATTCCCGTTACAGCAGCCCATCCGTGTACATCCGCTGCAACAGCGACCCAAGCCCCTGCAGGGGCAAGGCCCAAACACAGGCCGAGCCAAAAGTGACACAACCATGTGTAGCGCTTCATGTAAGGGTAGATGACGAAGGCCAAAACCGGGAGCCATGCCATCATGAGTGCAACTTGGTTGAGCATACCGGCACTAACGAGGAGCAAGACGAGAAATCCAGCGACGAGACTCCACGCAGTTCGAACACTCATGGACCCAGAGGCCAAATGACGCCCTTGTGTCCTGGGGTTCGCCGCATCGATGTCTCGGTCAATAATTCGGTTCAGTGCCATCGCCAATCCACGTGCACCCACAGCAGCAAGAAGAATCCAGAGTAAATCAACACCTGGAGCAAGGTCAAATTGTTCCAAGGCGATGAAGTAGCCGATGAGAACAAACGGAAGCGAGAACAAGGTGTGCTCAATTTTGATGAAGGTCATAATTTGTTTGACGTCCATCACTGCGGTCCCCCAAAGGAGAGGTGGGGAGGCCACTCATATGATTCTAATTCAGGATGCTGAGCCACCTTTTCCAATGTTTGAGGATCGTGAAGGGTAATGGCTGGCCATCTGCGAACCCCGAAGGCAGAAGATGGAATTGGGGTTGTGGCGTCCCAGCAGAGGCGCCCTTTCCCGTCATCAAACGATAGACCTCTTCCTACATCAAAACGAGAGGTTAGCTGCCACAAGAGTCGCCTGCGGGCCTTTGGCCCGTTCAATTCAACGTCATCGTTGGTAATGAATAACCATCTGAGGTTCTCCGCATCTTCCAATTGCCAAATTAAATTTTTCAATTGAGATACTTTGTCTCTTCTGTGCTGTTCGGCTGCATCGTTTGAATCACTGGATCCTGTCTCTGGAGAAGGGGTATCATCGATATGTGTAGTCACCACGAGCATACTTCCACGAAGCATGCGGGCTTGAACGACTTCAGGCAATGCCTGAACCGCATCTAAATTGGTGAATGCGGGAGGTTCAGCTTCACCCTTCCTCCATGCTGGAGCATCTTCGGAGAAGGACCCTTCCAAGGGAGGACGAGAACTTCTGGGGTCAGCCGCAGCCAGCGTAGTGGCATCGATGAGCAATTTGGAATGGACGTTTTCGTAGGGACTTGCGGCTTCCAAGGAGTCAGCGACCATCCCTTCAAGGACGGTGATATCACTGGCGATGTCAACCCGGTCGTTCAATGCATCAAGGAAGGCTTCGAGGTCATGCGTATCTGCATCTTCGTCAATCATGACCATAATTTTGAGGAACATCATTTGTCCTGCACCAAGTAAACCAAGACCTGTTTTTCGCGCTTGCCGAGGGTATCTTTGCTTCGATGCTACGATGGCTAGATTATGGAATCCGGTTTCCAAGGGGAGGTGGACAGAGCGAACATCTCGGTGTTGAAATTGCAGAACTGGTGAAAATTGACCTCCTATGGCCTCACCGAGATACCCATCTTCCATTGGGGGCAGACCGACAATGGTTGCTGGTAGCACGGCATCTTTCCGGCACGTAATAGCAGTAACATGCAAAACCGGATATTGGCCGGTGAGTGAGTAGAATCCGAAATGGTCTCCGAATGGACCTTCGGTTCGGGTCTCACCTGGAATACAGTACCCTTCAATGACAACATCTGCCTCTGCGGGAACCATCAGGTCTTGGGTTAATGCCTTGGTGATGGGGAGCGATTTCCTGCCTAAAATACCGGCGAACTGATACTCGGAGAGGTTGTCGGGGAGGGGTGAAATGGCGGAGAAAATGAGTTCCGGCGGCCCACCGATACACACTGCAACCGGCATTCTACCCTCTGGGCCGAGTGCTGCTGCGTGGTCGGCGGCATGCTTGTGAATCTGCCAGTGAAGGCCGAGTTCTTTTGGTCCAAACACTTGAGCCCGGTACATTCCAAGATTGTGTTCTCCAGTTTTCGGGTCCTTCGTGACAACCAAAGGAAGCGTGACGAAGTGCCCTCCATCCATTGGCCATGTCTTTGGGATCGGCAGTTTTGTGAGGTCAAGAGGGAGGCGTATACGCTGGCTTGCACCTTTCCTTTTCTTTTTTGGAGGCATTGCTAAAGCATCACGGGCAAGCGGTAGGGCCGTCCATGGCCGCTTCGTCATCGCTCCGATATCGGGTTTCATCATCGCAACCATTCGGTCTCCGATAGAGGTTGCGTGTTTGGCGCCGAGGGCTCGTAATGTCCGGTCGTGAGAACCGAAGAGGTTCATGACAAGAGGCATGGCCGAGATGCTTCCGTCTGCGAGCCGAGGTTGCTCAAATACAACTGCTGGTCCGTGATTTTTGACAAGGAGGTCTGCAATAGCGCCAGCCTCATACACAACATCAACCGGACGGTTGATTCGAATCAACTCACCTCTCCCTTCGAGATGGTCCATCCAACGCTTGAGGGTTCTCCATGCCACAACCCACGCTGTTCGTTCTTTGATTTGAACCTCCGTATTTGCGCTTGTACCGTTTTAATTCACTTCAAAGCCTCCGTAAACATCAACCGTTTTCTTCATGTGCCTCCCCTTCTCTCTTCAATTTACGAGGGGTCAGATGAGGACGTGTGATGTTGTCGTGATCGGTGCTGGCCCAGGTGGGGGTTCGGCTGCTTTGCATGCGGCTAGAGCCGGCCTTTCTACGCTAATCCTAGAAGCCGATCCTGAGGTAGGCACGCCAGTTCACTGTGGTGAATGTCTTTCTGACCTTGCCGTTCAAAATCTTGACTTGGAATTACCGGATCATGTTAAGGCGCTCGATGTCAAAGGAATCCGAGTTATTTTTCCAGATGGCACTGAAAAACTTCTCACAGAGCAAGGGTATGTGCTTGAAAAGCACCTCTTTGAGCGTTGGTTGTGCGATGAAGCGGGTAAAAAGGGCGCTGAATTATTGCTCAAACATCGCGTGACGTCTATGGAGAGAATTTACAATAGCGAAAATCAATTTACCAATTGGAAAATTGACGGTAGAGGAGAAGAATTCCCAATTGAATGCAAAGCGATTATTGATGGCTCTGGCGTATCGGGAGCTGCTGCTAAACTGTTGGACATGGGCGGGGATGTGGAAGTCATTGCCGGCTTCCAATACGAGATGCTTGATGTTCCCAACGATGGCTATTTGGATTTCTATCTCTGGCCCAAATATTCCCCTCACGGCTATGTGTGGATGATTCCCAAGGAGGGAGGAAGAGCCAACGTAGGTTTGGTAACAACCGACAAGAAGGGTGCAATAAAGTATCTAGAATCCTTCATAGAAGATACCTATCTTGCCGATAAGCCCACTGCTAACCCGCCTTGGCGTGCTCAAGGCACCAAGATTCGCCCCTTCGGAGGAACCATACCGATTTCTGGCCCTCGTACAACAACGGTTGGCGACGGGATTCTATTGGTCGGAGATGCGGCCGGATTCACATCTCCTTTGTTTGAAGGCGGTACACATTTGGCACTTTGGTCCGGGCGTGAAGCTGCTCAAACAATGGCGGCAGCGATCAAAGAAAACGACCTTAGCAACAAGCGTTTGATGTCATACGAACGTGCCTGGAAGAAGCGATTCCCTCCGTACAACAAAATTTTGAAAGGCAAAACTGCATTGTACGACTTGACCGATGATGAGATGTCGGTTATGGCGAGATGCCTGCCAGAAGAACTTGGGAGTATGAGCCCTCTCGATAAGGTTGTCATCGGCTTTAGAATCCTCGTCCGTAAACCGATGTTGTTCACGAAGAGAGTCATTTCGGTTCTGTTGTCATTCGGTTATTCCCGAGCGAAGTTCTTCGGCTGGTAACCTTCCTGTGCGTTGCGGTTGATGAGCAAAGGCCATGAGGGTCGGGGTCCGCCCAAGTACCATGTGGGGCGTGACGCTTTGGCTTGCGTTGGTTGCCCTTGGCATCCTGCTCTTTAAGCCAACACTCCACAACAAAAACCCGTGGTTGTCGTGCCTGCTCCATATTTCTCTTGGCGTCCCCTTTTTCGTCCTTGCAGGCCTTTTCATCGTAAATGACACTTCAATCTTACATGTTTCTGCATTTGGAGGAGAATCCCTTCCAATCAAGTATCGATTTGCTGCGACCTGGGCGGCACGTGAAGGGCCGCTACTCATGTGGGTTGGATGGATGGGGCTCATCTCTTGGCTATGGAGGCGTCCGATGCAGGGTGAAGGCATGAACGCTGAACTTCATGAAACACGGTTGAGGGTTGCACACCTGTTCACCTTGACATTGTTGTTGATTTCCTTTTCTCTTGACCCGTTCAAGCCAACGCCCCCATTCACCATCGGTGGTGGCCTGAACCCTCTTCTGCAAACCGACTTGATGGTCATCCACCCACCGTTGATTTTCCTAACCTATGCATTGTGTTTGCATTTGACGAGCGTTGGTCTTTCAAGTGCGTACTTGAACAACGAGGATCAATTGCAGCAAAGAACCCTTTCAATTGCCCGTCCAGCCCTTGTTGTAGCGACAGTGGGCATCGGTTTGGGTGGTTTGTGGGCTTACCTTATTCTTGATTGGGGTGGTTACTGGGCATGGGATCCTGTGGAAACGGGTTCATTGCTCCCTTGGCTGGCATTGGTTGGCCTCGTTCACATGCGAACGCGTCCTGGAAAGGTCAGCGCCTCGGCGTGGTCAGGTGTTGCCATTTTAACCGGTGTTCTTTCCCTGTTTGCCACAACCGTAACGCGTGCAGGAGGTGTGTGGGCCTCCTCAATACATACCTTTGTGACCAATGATTCAGGCACTGCACCCGATGATGTATTTGGGCGATTGATGATACTCAAGAGCGACCCCGCTGCCACCGAAATCATGACCTACACGGCATGGATGTTCATTCTTATCGGATGCTGGTTTGCAATTCAAAGAAATCAATACCTCAAACAGCCGTTGCCAAAGAGTGCACTATGGGTCGCAGCGACTCCTGCTTTTTTGGCACTGGCG
>PBTH01000009.1 GCA_002726495.1 Methanobacteriota archaeon
AGCAGCACCCGAATCGCAGTTGCTGTTCCACGCCATTGCAACAACCCTTTCAGGCGAAGAAAAACTCCTCGGCATTCCAAACAATTTGAACGATTTGTTTAGCCTCGCATGGGCCAATGGAAGCAGAGTTCACACCAATTCATGGGGCTCAGCTGAAAACGGCGATTATACCACCTCATCCATGCAGGCAGATGCGAGCGCAAGAACCTACGACGAACTGGTCATCCTCTTTGCTGGAGCCAACGAAGGCGTAGACGCAAACAATGACGGAGAAATTGACCTTGACTCCCTCGGCTCACCTGCTTCGGCAAAAAATGTCATCACCGTCGGCGCCACAGAAAACGATCGTTCCAGCTTGAACTATGTGTGGGGAAGTACGAAGTATGTCTCTCCAATTTCCACTGACAAAATGGCAGACAATCCCGAAGGCATGGCTGCATTTTCCTCCCGAGGGCCTACTGACGACAACCGCATCAAACCGGACATCTCTGCTCCAGGGACCTTTATTTTGTCAACGAAGTCACGCAGTACTTCAGATACAGGATGGTTGGCTTACAACGCATCGTACACCTACATGGGCGGAACGAGCATGGCCACTCCACTGACCGCTGGAGCCACTGCCCTTCTATTGGAACACCTCATTGAAAACGTAGGCGAGGCGAATCCTACCTCTGCCCTGGTCAAGGCCATCTACACCGCAAGCGCCCACGACATGGCTGGACAATACAGCTCGTCAACCAACGGTGCTGGGGAAGCAGCTCCAAACAATCACGAGGGATGGGGACGCGTTGACATGAGTTCAGCCATCAATACCTCTTGGATTCAAGACGAATCCGTAAGCACAAATGGAGACAGCGGATGGTCGTTTATCGTCCCGTCAAGTGCAGATGATTTCACAATCTCACTGGCATGGACCGACCCTGCTTCAACTCCAACAGCCTCAACCAACCTCGTTAACGATCTTGACCTTGCAGTAAAAGACCCGAGCGGTACTTGGACCAATCTCTCCAACAACCTCGACAACCTTCGTGCCCTAAAATTCAGTTCTCCTGCTCAAGGCACCTGGGAAGTACACGTTATCGGCAGCAATGTCCCAACAGGACCGCAATTCTTCGCTTTGGCAATGACCGGAGACTATACTCTTGGAAACCTCAGTCTTGATGCAGACCTTGACGGTTTTGATGATTCTGAAGATGATTGCGACAACGTTGCAGGAACCTCTGATCAAGACCGCACAGGCTGTCCGGATACCGACGGTGACGGATACTCAAATCCAGACTCTGGTTGGACGGTAAACGATGGTGCGGATGCATTCCCATCAGAAAGCACTCAATGGGCAGATGGTGATTATGATGGATACGGTGATAATTCAGCAGGTACAAATCCTGATGGCTGCCCTTCTGCAGCTGGAAATTCAACCGCTGACCGGTTCGGATGCACGGATTCGGATGGCGACGGTTATTCAAATCCTGATTCAGGATGGACAACATCCAACGGTGCAGATTCGTGCACCTCTACATCAGGAACCTCTGACCAAGACCGCAATGGATGTGTGGATACGGACGGAGATGGATATTCAGACCCCGATTCAGGTTGGACCGTTTCAAACGGCGCTGACGCCTTCGCTTCCGACAGTTCACAATGGTCTGACACCGATGGTGATGGATTCGGTGATAACTCACCTCCCGCTACGAACGGAGACAATTGCCCCAATGATGTTGGAACCTCATCACAAGACCGCAATGGATGTGCGGATACGGATGGCGACGGATATTCCGACCCTGATTCATTATGGACGGTCGCAGACGGTGCTGATTCCTTCGTTTCAGACGCTTCGCAATGGGCAGATAGTGATGGTGACGGATACGGGGACAATTCAACAGGAACAAATCCAGATGCCTGTCCTTCCGTTGCAGGTACTTCGACCAACACAGGAAGTTTGGGTTGTCCTGACGCGGATGGAGACGGGTATGCTAACATTGACGACCCATTCCCCGCGGAAGCAACGCAATGGGCAGACAGCGATAACGATGGCTTTGGTGACGAGATAACTGGATTCCAGGGAGACAATTGTCCTTCTACGGCTGGCTCATCAACCAGAGACCGATTCGGTTGTCCTGACACCGATGGAGACGGTTCTTCGGATGCCGACTCTGGTTGGACAATTGCGAACGGAGCAGACCTTGACCCGAACGATTCAACCCAATGGGTCGACACAGATGGAGACGGATACGGGGACAACCCCACAGGAACAAACGGTGACGGTTGTCCCAATGATGTAGGGAATTCTACTCATGACAGATTTGGATGTACTGATAGCGATGGAGACGGTTACTCAGACCCTGATGCGGGATGGACCATAGCAGACGGTGCTGACGCCTATGCAAGCGATGGAACTCGCTGGGGTGATGCTGATAACGACGGATACGACGACACCATCGACGATGATTGTCCCAATATCGCAGGAACTTCCGTCGAGGACAGGAAAGGATGTCCGGACCAAGACGGTGATGGATATTCCGACCCGGATTCTTCGTGGGGGGCGGCCGATGGTGCCGATGCCTTCATGGCTGAACCATCTCAATGGAACGATACCGACGGTGACGGCTACGGGGACAATATCGGAGGAAGCCTGCCAGATCATTGCCCCAATGAATTTGGAACATCATGGCAAAATGCAACCTACGGATGCATTGATTTTGACCAAGATGGTTGGGCCGATATTCAAGACAGTCATCCTAACGAACAAACACAGTGGGCTGATGTTGATGGTGACGGATACGGAGATAACCCCGGTGGTATCTTCGCAGATGCTTGTGTGAACACGGCAGGAAATTCAACCCTCGGCAACCGATATGGGTGCCTTGATAACGACGGCGATGGATGGGACAACTCCCTCGATGCTCTACCTGACCTTGCGACCCAATGGCTTGACCAAGATAATGACGGATACGGGGACAATGCGAGTGGACTTCAACCGGATGCTTGCCCTGGAGAGGCTGGGACCTCAACAATCGATCGTTACGGCTGTATAGACAGTGATAGCGATGGTGTCTCAAATCTTACCGACGCATTTCCTAATGAGCCAACGCAGTGGTCCGATATCGATAATGATGGATTCGGGGACAACCCCAGTGGAGTTCAGGCCGACGCATGTCCAAATGTCACAGGGACCTCACTCATCGACCGAATCGGGTGCTTGGACAGTGACAGCGATGGCGTGTCAGACCCCACACCAGCGTTTGACAATACAAGTGCTTGGAACGTCAGTGACGGAGCTGATGCACTGCCTCTTGAAGTCACACAAAGTATTGACACTGATGGTGATGGATACGGCGAGAACGCATCAGGACTGAATCCTGATGCATGTCCAACTACGGCAGGAACCTCGACGATTGACCGCTACGGTTGCGTGGACGGTGATGGTGATGGCGCATCTGATGCCAACGACCTTTTCCTGAGCGATGCAACGCAATGGTACGATGGTGACGGTGACGGTTACGGTGATAATCCGGACGGAAACAACGCAGATGATTGTAACAGCACTGTGGGAACATCAACCATCGACCGATTCGGTTGTGTGGACACAGATAGCGATGGAATCAGTGATGAAAACGATGTGTGGCCAAACGATGAGACGCAGTGGTACGATACCGACGGTGACGGCTACGGGAACGAAGCGAGTGGAACCAACGGAGATGCGTGCCCAATGGAGAACGGTACCTCAACGAAGGCTGGAAAACTCGGCTGCTTGGATACGGACGGTGACGGATGGGCTGATGTTGACGATTGGTTCCCTCTCCAACGAAGCCAATACTTTGACGGTGACAATGACGGATGGGGAGACAATGCGACACTTGGAGCATACAAACCCGACCACTGGCCAAATGACGCTCAACGGAACTCTGCTGAAGGGTCAATGACATGCACTCCAACAAAAATTTCAATCGATTTGGCAGCACAAACCTACATCGACTTCAGTTGTACTGTTAGCACAACCATGACGACCTCATTTGCTGCAAGAGTTGAGTGGCAAGGAACCAACGATGTCATCGCTGATTCAACCGTCCAATACCTTACGTTTACACCAGATACTGGAAACAGTCAGATTGTGACATTCACAGGAAATGTTCAGGACATTGGAACGCATCAGATTCTTCTGTCGGTTCGCGAACCAGGTGCGGAGAATCCAATGGATACTGTCACGGTTAAGATCACCACAGTTGACTCAAACATACCCGACACGGTAGCAACCGATGAAAACGCTGCATCGCTTTCCAAATTGATGGAGAACCCGCTGGCGCAAGCATCTGTTGGAATTTTGGTATTGTTCGTCCTCATGGGCGCACTTATTTTGAGAGGACGTGGTAAGAATGCGAGGTCAGAAGAACGTCGTCGAGCGGCAGCTGAAGAATTAATGGGCAATCGGGGAGTGGAAATAGTTCCCACCCCGCGATTGATTTCAGAACGTCAAAACCGCTCAGCACCACCCGTTCAAAGAGCGCGCAGTCGGTCAATGTTTGAAGAATACCGACGAAAGTGATGAAGTAAAAACTCAACCGATTGACTCAAAGAGGAGTGGTTGCTCGGAGGGACGCTACACTGCGGATATGGTGAAGTGGTATCATAGGAGGTTTCCAACCTTTTGTCGTGGGTTCAACTCCCGCTATCCGCACCTTCTAGCTCACATCCTGCGAACGCTCTGCTTCTTCCTCGCAACAATCAAAGGCTATACGCTACGAGATTAGGCCATACCCTAAACGGCTCAGTAGGTTTTCGCAATGAATCTGTTTTTCCTTTGTCTGCTAACTCTCTGGCTCTACCTCCCCGGTTTCTTGGCTAACACCTTCGCGATGATGTGGGGGAAATGGCTTCCGAAAACAGGTTATGGACCTTGGCCAATTGATGGAGGGAGAGAGTGGAAGGATGGAAATCGTATACTCGGAGATGGAAAGACATGGAACGGACTTATTGGAGGCTCAATGACATCGGGGCTTCTTTGCATGCTCATGGTCGCCATTGTTGATGATGGTGGAATGGCGACGGTGTTTGATGACGGTTCAACCGTATTTGCGTCGCCGCTAACCGGTTCGGCTGGTGCATGGTTTGCGATTGGAGGCATGTACGTTACTGCGTTCATACTCGGTACATTCCTTGGCTTTGCTTGTTTGTTCGGTGACAGTTGCGGTTCCTTTGTAAAGAGACGACGAGGACTCAAAAGGGAGGGTGATGTTTCGTCCAAAGCACCCTTGCTCGACACGCTTCCTTTCGCCATCATGGTGTTTGTTTTCGGTCAACTCTTTCTTGGAACCTCTGCTCTCGCAGCACCAGAACTCCGTATCCCAATGCTCGTCTTAATCCTCATCACTCCTTTGTTGCACCGAAGTTTCAATTTGATTGGATACAAAATCGGATGGAAAGATGTACCGTATTGATGGCCAACGGCGCCTAAGGTACGAAACGAATCTTGATGAACAACAAACCCGACAATGGCTCATGGAAGAAGAGATGATGACGCCAAGTAAGCATTGGCGGTCATCTCCATTTTGGCGACCAATGCTCTTCTTCACGGGGTTTTTAGTGGCATTCAGTGAGGCGATTGTACGGCTCATTCAAGGAACAGGAGTGATCGATGCCATTTGGCCCCATGCCGTTCGTTCACTCGATTGGACAGTATGGTTGCGCACCTCTACTGAACAGACCTTGACGTTGTTCATACTGATTAGCATCGGAGCCTTTTTCCTCAACAAATGGAAGGTCTCATCTCCCAATCAGAATGCGATTGATGAAGGACTTATGATCGCCACCGGCGTTGTTAGTGGATTGATAGCAATACATTTCGTAATGGACATCTTTTACTTGAAGGGAGCATTTCTCATGCTGCCGATGCTCTACGCTTGGTTGCTCTTGTGGCTGCTGCTTATGGTTGGAGGCATGCCACGACTGCGAACCTCTGCCCTGGAAGGAACCACGCCAGCCAGAGTGATTCATTTGATAGGCGTATTTGTCGCAGCTTGGATGCTCATGCCAGGCGTCCCTGCCCTCGTGGGATTTGCACCGTCTCCACCCGATGCTCCAGCAATTGGGTATGGCTCAAATCCAGGTCCTTACGAGACCATAAGATTCTCAGAACCCTATGATATGCCAGTAGATGTTGCAGCAATTCAGGGTGATCGAGAGGATGATGTTGTGTTCTCCGTACATGTAACACTTCCACTTCTACCCGATGAATCCCCCATACAAACCATCCCCTTGGGCATCTTATTGCACGGTTTTGGATACCCAGACCTTGATGCATACACCTACTGGATTGACCATCTTTCAGCAAAAGGGATGGCTGTAGCATTGGTGCAGTATCCCTCGGATTTACGTCCTGCTGGGTACGAATCCTTTGAGGCGGTTGATGTTAACGGGACATCGGATTTTCTCCAACATGCATACCGTGACACTGCGATACGCGTTGCGATCAATCACCTTGAAACCATGATCATTGGCGAGAACAGGTCTCAAGAAATGGAAGACAATCTTGGCAACAGAACGGTAGATCCAACCTCGCTCTGGGTTGGAGGTCATAGTTTAGGTGGGGCCTACACCTTCATCACTTTGGATGAAGTGCTCCCCAAAGGCTGGGGCTCTCATGCTCTTGTTGTCGCGTTGGAATCTCCTGCGAGTCGCCCAATGGGGGACTTCATGGAACCAGATTTGAGCAATTTACCCCTGAACACCATGGTTCAAGTTGCTGTTACAGAAGATGACATGAGTGTTGGAAGTTGTCCCGGTGTATTTCATCAGCAGATGTTTAACGCTCTACCAAGCGAACGAAATCAGTTGATAGAAGTGCATTCCGACCAATATGGATTCCCGCGACTTATTGCGAGCCACTACCTCCAAACCAACCCTGCTCATGACCGCTTATCGGATTGGGGCTTTTACCGTCGTATCGACGCTCAGGCTGATTTCCTCGTTGCGCACGGGAGAAACGACTCGTTTACCGCTGACTGGGCCTATCAATACATGATCGAAAAAGAAACCTTAACGCAAATGGGGCAATGGTCGGATGGAACTCCAGTTCTCCCTCTCTCTGTTTACCATGATGCGCTCAATACCGAAGATCGTTTTTCTGCCTGCACATGAAACAATGCTTCAAAAGCACACGGCATGATTTAGACCCATGAGCGGCGAAGCTACAGCGAACGATGTCCGCTCCCTATGGAAACTCATCGGGGGGTCTGCATTCATGGCCTCAATGTGTTGCTTTCCCAGCGTAGTCCTCGTTTTCTTTGGACTGGCGAGCGTTTCAACCGCAGCTGCTCTTTCCGACAACCTCTATTGGGGATACAACGGAATGGGATGGTTTCGACCGCTCCTTCTCATCGCATCGACCATGATGGTCGTTGTTGGCTTGGTCGTGTATTTCAGAAAAGAAGGAATCTGTTCACTCGATGAAGCAAAACGACAACGACAGAGGGTCATCAACACCAGTTTATTCGTAGGAACCTTCACCGTAGCACTCTACATCTTATTCAATTACGTGATTCTTACCGAACTCGGCATTGCACTTGAACTCCCATGGGAGTCAAGCAGACTGTGGAACTGAGTTCACACATTTCCCCTGTTTGTCTTACACCCTACGCCCCAATCAGGGTCGCTCTCCATTGCCGAACGAGTCGCTTCCAATAATCGGTCTTCCGCAGTAACCAAATGCTCGGATTTCAAGCGGATTGCTAGGCTCAATTGGAAGTCACTTTCTGTCCAACTTACCAATTGAATTTTTGAATTTTCAATTGAAATATTTTGATTATTTTGTCCAATTGAAACTTTAATTTTGCGAGGATTAAGATGCATTCCTTTTCGCATGGCTTTTTGCACTGCTTCCTTTGCGGTCCACAAGAACATGGAGGCGTTTGGTTGCTGACGGAGTTGCTCAAGTTCATCTCCAGTGGACATCATATCAAAGGCATTTGCTGCAAGGGAACGAGAGCTCGGCTCAGCATCGATACCCACATCCATACTGGAATCGGCAAGAGCAACGAACACATGACCTCCGCTGTGTGAGATTGAAATTGAGGGAAGCGGTAAATTCAGCCACATGCCCTGCAAGTAGGCGACTCGTGGAGCACGTTCTTGATTACGAAGGATATGGAGGACACTCAAATCTTCAATGCCCCACGATTTGAGGGCGTGCCCCAACAACCATCGTCCACTCATGTGCTCATCGTTTCGCTTCTGCGTCGCAAAAGTAGCCACTTCATCTGCATTCGCGAGTGGTACTTCACGAAGTTCAAAGGTGTGAACTGGCATGCTATAGGCACGAACTCCCAGTGATTCAAAAGTCGGGTGGTTTAATTCCACAATCTGGCGTTCCATGCGCTCACCGATCATCGAACAAATTCAACACTGTGTTCGTCCGCCACGGGTGCCATCGCCTTCAACCGCAGCCCCTTCATGGCGAGCACTGGAGCATCATCATCGCCGACGATAACAACATCGTGAACGGTGACTCCTTCATCATCCGATGAGGTTTGTATGCTACGAAGACGTAGACTCTCATCGCTTTCAGGAACTCGGAGCATTGTTGACCATTGAATCCCAACAGGCAGGCTACTGAAGCCCTTTGACTCCATAGCCACCAAGCCTGCGTTTTGGAAGCCTGCTTCAATCAGCATCGGCAAGGCTTCGAGCAACACCTGTTCCCCATTGCTCTCAATAGAAAATTGGTCGGTCTGCGGAAGTTGATGACGCATCAAAGCACGCCCATCAATACCTGGATGTTCATCGTCTCCAACACCTCTTAGCACACCTCCATGCGATTGGAATCGTGGGCCATGGAAGTAGCGCTGATAGATGAAATCGGGACGTTGAATCAATTCGCCTGATGGGGGTATGCCAATCTCTGGAAGCAGATTGACCTCGCGATCAAGGAATGGACAAAGGTCGTCGCATTTCTCTACCAAACGAACGAGAGCTGTGTGATGCTCACGCTCACCAAAGACTTCCCCTTTGGAATTTGCAAGGTCTGAAACAAGCGTGCATCGCACCCAGGTCAAATCACCATCTTTTCGCTCAATCTGAGACACCACACGTACAATCATTGGACCTTTGAGAAGTTTCACCGGTAGCCCGAAGGTAACCTCTTCATATCCCGCCAAGCATGTTGAGGGGCGCAAAAGGAGTGAATTTTGTGCAAACATTTCCAACGCCATGACCCCAGGATGGTAAGGTACTCCGTCGATGGCGTGGTCTGTAAGGAACGGGTGGTCGTCAACTGAAAGGGTGCTTTGCGTGGTCATTGAGGCTCCATCCTCAAGGTCGAGGACTTTGTCAATGAATGGGAATCGTGAGGGATCTGCAATTGTTGCAGCCATACTGGGAGGTAATTTCAACGGAGCCTCACGGAATGAATCGAAACGATCCATCATACCGAGGGAACCGCATCCAAGTACCCTGC
Source organism: Methanobacteriota archaeon (assembly GCA_002726495.1). Taxonomy (GTDB): domain Archaea; phylum Thermoplasmatota; class Poseidoniia; order Poseidoniales; family Poseidoniaceae; genus Poseidonia. Next base: position 9,449 of record PBTH01000009.1, read on the forward strand.
GCTTACCGCCTCGCAATGCCTCATCTACGAAGATATGGACGCCGTCCTCAACAGAAAGCGTCTCAATTCCTGCTGCCTCAAATACGGCTTCGATTGAACCACGCGTGGCCATGCCAACATCACGCCATCCGGTCCAACCAATGGCAACCGCACGGCATGAAGAACTGGCTGTGAGACGAGCCATCTCCGCATCGAGAACTGAATTGGCTGCAGCATAATCCGTCTGACCGCCATTTCCAAACCGTCCCGCTACGCTGGTAAAGCAAGAAGCAAACAGTGGATAGTCTCGTCCTGAAGCACGCACTGCACCTAATAGGGCCCTCCATCCATCAATTTTAACACGGACGACGTTGTCAAATATTTCATGCGATTTATCGCCAACGAGCTTTGAATCTTCAAGACCTGCTCCGTGAACGATACCGGTAATCTCTCTTTCGAGATTCTGGCCAAGGGATTCAAGCGCTTCGTAGTCAGTTACATTGACAGAACAATACTCTGCAGTATTGCCGGTCTTGACGATGGTGTCCATCGTGATGAAAACATCCCTGCTACGAGTGTATTTCTGCCAGGCTTTGTTCCATTCGACCATGGTGACCTTTCCATCATCTGCTGCATCAACCAATCGCTGCCTTAGGGCATTCTTCTCTTCGGCAAGTTGAGATTCGTCCCATTCGATCCAATGTTCTGTTTCTTCAAGAAGTGCTGAACGACCGAGAAGAACAAAGTGGGCTCCTGCATTTTGGCTTGAAGTTGCCACTCCGATAACTGAAGCAGCAGTAACTCCGGAGCCGCCACCAGAAACGAGCCAGGTGTCTTCACTGGTAAGCGGCTGTGTTTCTTCAACAAGGTCTTCTGCAAAGGCTACGAGTGTCCAACGGCGGCCGTCTCGGTCCAAGCCAATTTCTACTTCTCCTCCAAGCGCAAACACATCATGTTCAATCCGTTTTGCGGCGTCTACCTCCTCAAAGAGAAGTTCTGGATGTAAATCAATGGCTCGGCAGCGCAAGTCTGGGCGTTCAAAGGCATAGGACTTGGTAACGCCTGATGCTGAGCATTGGATTGAATTGAAACGTTCACCGATGTTTCCATGCCTCCCATCCATAGCGGTGACGGAGGCGATAATCGCTGGTTTTTCATTTGAAATATGATCATTCAATTCTTTCAAGAGAGCAAACCACCCATGACCGGCCAGAGCAATCTGTGATGATGGGACGGTGTCTTCCTCCCACTGTGCAGAAGCGATTTTCATCGGAGCCATGTGGACAAGAGCGCCAATCGTCGTGGCCCGTAGTTGTTCACTGATCCAAGCCACATGCTCAGGTTGTTCTGGGTCAGCCCGATAGACGGTTCGACCGCCTTCGTTAAGGACAGATGGTTCTCGGATACTGCTCTCAAAACCAACACGAACAGCATGCAAGCCTCGCGCATCCATGCGCTTGCAAAATGCCTCTGCGATCCCCCACCCATCGTCGGTAACAACAACGGCCCCATTAATGGTAAGTGGCTCATCAGTTCCTTGACAATCTTCGACTTCAACTTGCCACCTACGAGTTCCCGAAGGAGTGAACGTATCGGTGGCCGATTCTACTGTGGATTCAACTGGAAGGGGTTCGGATGACGCAGGTGCCGCTGTGGCGCCTCCGGTCATTTTCACGATATAGGCGGTGAAATGGTTGAGCGTTGGGTGGTCGGAAAGGACAAAGTCCTCATCCACTGGAAGTGAAAATTTCTCACGTATGTCCCCCATGATTTCGGCTTGCTTGACGGTATCAATTCCAAGTTCACCTTCCAAATCCTGGTCCATCTCGATGAAATCCGCTGGATAACCCGTATGTTCAACCACGACCTCAATGAGGACCGATTCAATATCTGGATTTGAGCCAGAAGATGGAGGCAATTCCACTGGAGGTGTCACGGCAGCTGGTGCTGGAGTTGGGGCACTTTCCTTGGGTGCTGAAGAGGGTACTGAAGGTGGGGCGCCACCCTGCATGGTTTGGATGTACCCCATCATGTGATTGAGTGTTGGATAATCAGACAAAACAAAATCTTCATCGATGGGCAGATCAAAACGCTCTCGGATATCAGCCATAATTTCAGCTTGCTTGACCGTGTCAATTCCAAGTTCACCTTCCAAATCTTGGTCCATTTCAATGAAATCTGCTGGGTACTTTGTGTGTTCAACTACGACTTCAACAACAATGTTTTGCATTGAAACATCATCAACAACCACTGGCGATGGAGCATCTTTTTGTTCGGTCTTTGAAACAGTCACTGGAGCCTCAAGTTGAGGTGTGGCCGGAGGTTGAGGTGCGGGTGGTGAACGTTCTGAACCGGTCATCTGTTGAATGTAGGAAATCATATGATTCAGAGTCGGATAATCCGAGAGGATGAAATCCTCGTCGACGGGAAGTGAGAATTTCTCACGGATATCAGCCATAATTTCAGCTTGTTTTACCGTATCAATGCCCAATTCACCTTCCAAGTCCTGGTCAAGTTCAATGAAATCCGCTGGATAACCTGTATGAGTCACGACAACATCAATGACCGTTTGAACCGTAGACTCGTCGCTTACTGCGAGAGGTGCTGACGGCATAACCGGTGCAGGTGATGGCTTAGGAGCAGCAACAGCAGGAGGAGTTTCAATGCGGGGCGGGGCGGTTTCTGGTTGGACCGATGCTTTGCCTTCCCACTCTTTTGTCGGCTCCCAATGTTCGCCTTGAACCCCGCCGTGAAGGTTGTCATCTCCATCGACATAAGCCACGAGTTTATTTTGGAGGATTCGCATCACAACATCATCCGTTCCTGCGAGTTTTCTTGCCCAAGCAAGCAAGATTGCTCCATTGATTCGTTCACCTTCAATGGGCCAACGACGAACCAAAGAGAGCGCAATTTGGGAGCCAAAACCAGCCGCAAATCTCAATCCATACTGAAGTCCCGGATAATCTCCACCAGTTGATAGATTCAAATCGCCCAATTCCGGGTCGTTTTCTTTGTGATTAGCAATTGGGGGAATACGCCCCGTCAGCATGCCGTAGAACATACTTGCATCTTCAATCCCAACCGCCATTGGATGCCCAGTGAATCCTTTGGTATTCGCAATAACGAGGCTGTTGGTCGATTCTCCGAAAGTATCTCGAAGGGCTTTGACCTCAGATTGTGCTGAACCCCCACGTGCAGGAGTGTATGTTTCATGTGAAAAGAATGCAGTTTTTGGAGCGAACTCATGCCGGTCAAGACCCCAACGTTGTTCCATAGAACTGATGAAATCGTTCACGATTTCGCCAACGTGTTCAACATCAAGTCTCGTCCCGTGATATGCTGAATTTGCCGTGGTCGAACCAAGCAATTCGGCAATGGGTTGTACGCCTCGTTGTTTTGCTTCGGAATGGCGCTCAACAACGAATGCAGCAGCCCCCATTCCCAGGATGAGGCCGTTTCTTCTGCGATCAAATGGTAGGGCTGTTTCCTCTACGATATTGTTGGTCGCAGCAGCCCCAGAGGCTGCAAACCCGCCAGCAATCCACTCCCAAAGGTCGTCACCCGTCACATCATCTCCACTGATGATGACAACACGGTCTACTCGGTCATTTTCCAACCAGTCTTCAGCAACTCCAAAGGCCGCTGTAGCGGATGCGCAAGCAAGGTTAATCGTCGTATTCGGGCCCCTGATGCCGGTGTATTGAGCGAATTGTGAATGGCCCATGTTGAGGGCTTGGAACAAGTAACGCCGGTCAAACCGACCCTCGCCATCGTCCCCGTTAGTTTTGGCATGCTTTGAGGCCATCTGCAATCCAGGGAAACAGGATGAAAACACAATACCCGTGCGTTCCCGTTGAATTTGAGGAACTTGCCAATTCCGGATGAGTCGGAGTCCACCTTTGCCAACCTGTTCAACAGGAGTGAGTGGAATTCCAGCGTCACGGAGTGCAAGTAAACCTGCAGCGACAGACAATTGTGTACTGATGTCCCAGGCGAGCACGACCTTGGGGTCAATACCAAATTCTTCTGAAAGGTCAAATGCACCTTTGAGGCCTGCGAGTTGGGGGATGTCTCCAAAGACCGTTGCTTGGTCCATGTTGACCGAACCGTCTCTTCCTTTGATGAGGCGGACAATGTTCTTGTCGAGAAGTCGTTGCTTGTATTCATCTGAAACTTCTGAAATACACGTTTCTCCGCGCACTAATTTTTCAAAGGTATCCTCTGAAAAGACACGGTCCATACCAGGAAGTCCAAGGGAAATACCGGTGACGACAAAGGGGTCCGTATCTCTTGATGAACCCGAATGTGATTTGACTGCAGGCGCCGTTTGAACACGGTGCGATGCCTCTGATCTTTGAGGTGATGTCACGGTCGAGCGAGGTGCCCATGAAGATGGGGGCATCTTGACCCATCGTGCTAAATCGCCTGCGGTCAAGGATTGGCTGGGGTCATATTCGCCGTCAGTTTCAGCTTCACTCGCCAGTGTTGAAATGACGTTTTGTATGGAAGATTCATTCAATCCAAGCCCTTCACGAAGCATAACATGCCCGTGGCAAAATGAAGCAGGGTAGTTGCTAAACGCTCCAATCCGGTCACCAACATAAGCCCGAATCGCCCGTTGTAGTGCGAATTCGTTGTCGACTACCGGGTGGTGAACTGGGGAAGAAGAAGGTACGACAACAGCCCCTGCTCCACTCGGAAGTGGGCGTGCCCGAACGCGGAGCGATTCAACTTCTGAGGTTGACGGCCCTGTAGCCATTTGCACAGGGTGATGTGCCTCGATTGGGCCCGCTCTGAAGGCTTCACTTAGAATGTTTGAATTCGTATCTGGCCATTGAGGCGCTCGTCCTGCGAGGGCAAGGGCTCCAAGAGCGGTAAGGAATGTTGCAATACCTCCCTGTTTTGGATGGTTGGACATGATGGATAGGTGAGGGCGGTCTTCCAAAATTTGCATTGAAAACATGGTCAGGGCTCGTTTGGGGCCAACTTCAACGAAGACTCTGGCGCCAGCATCGTACATGGTTTCAATTTGTTTGGTCCATTCAACTGAAGAGGCCATTTGAGGAGCCAGTTGTTTCAAGACCTCCTGTTTAGAATCTCCACCCTTCATTGGATAAAATCTTCCATCAACGTTGGCTGTAATCGGAATACTGGGCCAACGAATCTCAAGGGACTCAAGGAAACGTCGCAACGGTTCATTCGCAGGTGCGACAATACGGGAGTGGAATGCGTGAGAAGTAGCGAGTTCAACGCTGTTGAATCCTTTGGATTCAAAAGCGGCCATTGCTGAGCGAACCGGTGCAGTTTCACCGGCAATGACGGTCATTTTTGGTGAGTTTTTATTGGCTGCAATCACGTATCCTTCTGTTGCATCTAAGATCGCTTCCACTTCATCATATGGAGCACTTACACTTGCCATCAATCCTTTATCGTCGATTTCAACCGAGCCCATTTCCGTACCGCGAGCTGCTGCTGCACGCAACGCTCCATCCATGTCAAGTATACCCGATGACATCAATGCAGCATATTCACCAAGTGAGTGGCCTGCAACCATGTCAGGATGGTGGCCAAAGGCGTTCAAGGTCCGCTCAATAGCTAAATCGGCAGTGAGCATTGCTGGTTGTGTGTATTCTGTTTGTTTGAGTTTGTGCTCGGCTTCTTTGAGTTCATCCGAAGACAGCGAATCCCTCAATACAAAACCGGAAAGCGTCTCGCCATCAAGGACATCGACCATGGTGACATCTGCTTGCTTCCAAACAGATGCTGCGGGCGAGAATCGCTTGACAAGGTCGTTGGTCATTCCAACGTATTGGCTTCCTTGACCAGGATACATATGGGCTACTTTGGCCTCTTTTGGCAAGGCGGAGTCGGTACTGATGAGAATGCCTTGCGATTGAAGAAAGCCCCATTTTTCAGGGTCGTCCATTGCCTTGAGTGCAAGCGTGACTCGCTTGTCAAATTCTGCCCAAGATGTTGCGACGAGAGCCATTCTTGCCTGATGGGATGAATCGTATTCCCCACTTGCTCCTTGGAGGGCCTCAGAAAGTCTCCTCCCTCGTGGGTCGGAATCAAATCTTGGCTCTCCGAATTTCAACGCACCGAGCGAAGAAGACAACTCCTTCACCGATGAAGCGGATAAGAGCAGAAGGCCTCCTTCAATCGATTTGAGTTGCTCGTGAGTCATTGTTGGCTGTGCTGATGAATCAAATATTGAGGGGGCTTCTGCGGTTGAGGCCGAAGATTGTGCGTATGCGTTCCAGCGGCCTTCCCAATCCAAAGCAAGTGGGCGATGAACATCAGGCTCATATCCTTCCAAAGCAATGTGGAAATTCGTTCCTCCAAAGCCAAAAGCAGAGACACCGGCTCGCCGAGGGTTATCGCTTGGCCGAGGCCATTCTCGGGCTTCTGTGGGCACAAAAAATGGAATATTTGACCAATCAACAGTTGGATTTGGCGTCTCAAAATTGGCGCTCGGAGGAATGGTGCGGTGATGGAGAGCCATGACCGTTTTCATGATTCCAGCAATACCTGCAGCCGCCTTGAGGTGACCAATTTGAGATTTGATGGAGCCAACGGCAACCTTGCCTGTACCCTCTATGCCAGTCCACAATCGAGACAGTGTTGAGAGTTCAGTCGCATCACCGACCTTGGTAGATGTTCCGTGAGCCTCAACCAATTCAACTGAAGAGGCTGGATATCCGGCTTGGCTGTACGCTCGGGCAATCGCCTGAATTTGCCCCCTTTGACTTGGAGCAGTAATTCCTTTTCCACGTCCATCGGACGAACCGCCAATACCCCGAATAACACTGTATATTTCATCTCCAGAATGGATGGCATCGTTCAATCGCTTGAGAACAAGCACACCGGCCCCCTCACCCATTACAAATCCGTTTGCACGGGCATCAAACGGCGAAGAGTGCGATGGGGAAAGCGCTCCAATCGCTGAGAATTTCGCGAAGGTTGCAGGATCCATTGTCCGATCTGTAGCTCCCGCCAACATTACGTCAACTTGACGAGTTTGAAGAAGTCGGCACGCATCTAAAACAGCGGCCATGGAAGATGCACATGCAGCATCCATTGCATGATTCGGCCCCTGCAAGTCCAAGAGATTGGCCACTCTTCCTGAAACGACGTTCGCAAGTTCACCCGGCATCGTATCCTCATCAACACGTGGCGTGCCCTCGTTGATCTCGTTCACAAAGGCATCAGCATTTGTCGACGGCATGCCGTGAGTCATGGCGGTTTGTTTGGTGTGTTCGGACCAAACACGAATGTTTGACAGATTCCTATTTTCTCCACCAAGGGCATTGGCAAAGACAACACCCGTTTTGGTGCGGTCGATATCATTGCTTTCACCATCGTATCCGGCATGTTCTATTGCATCGGCTGAAACGGTAACCGCCCACAACTGGCACGGGTCAATTTGTGGAAGTGTGCCGGGAGGTTGCCGCCAACGACGCCAATCAAACTCATCACCCTTCACGAGAGCGCCAATTTTTGCATAAGTGAATCCCTCCGTATGCTCTCCAGGGCCGCCTTCTTTCCAAAAATGGCTCATTGGCCCAGGCCATCTGCCCTCAGGCAAAGGAGCAATGCTGACTTTCTTATCGATGATGTTCTGCCAAAAGTCTTCGATGCTTGGGGCATCTGGCATAAGAGCGCCAATCCCTACGACCGCAATCGGTTCAAAGGGCCCTTGTTCAAGACCTTCGCAAGGTTTGCCGTCATCGGTAGTAATGGTCATTTTATTCACCTTAATTCATGATGCTTTCTGGCACCATCGTAATTGAGTAACCCGCATCAACATAGATGCATTGGCCAGTCACTCCAGAAGATAGAGGGCTTGAGAGCCATAGTGTAGCACCTGCAACGTCTTGTTGGCTTACATTGCGGCGCAATGGGGCATTTGCTTCAACGTGGTCAAGAATACGGTCAAATCCGGGAATTCCCCCCGCTGCAATGGTACGAATTGGCCCTGACGAAATAGCGTTGATCCGATGACCTTCCGGCCCCAAATGGCACGCCAACTCCCTCGTCCAGCATTCAAGCGCAGCTTTCGCCATGGACATAATTCCATAATTGGGAACGTATCGATTTGCTGCTGCATAGGTCAGTGTCACCGTAGACGAACCTGGATTCAAATAAGGAAGTGCATGCTTAAGGCAGCGTTGAAGGGAATTGGCGGAAATGGTCATGGCCGTGTTGATATCTTCACCTTCAACGAATAGAATTGGACGGTCAAAACAGGCTCTTGGTGCAAATCCGATAGCATGGATAAGGATATCTGCCTTTTTGCCCGGATGGTCTTTTGCGAATGCATCAAAAAATTCCTGAGTCGTTGCATCTTCTGCAACATCCAGTGGATAGAATCCTCCAATGGATGGAAGTTGGTCTTTTAATTGAAAGATACGACTCATAAATCGCTTCTGGTACCCCAAATAAAGTGTCACTCCAGCAGCGGCAAGTTGTTGACAAATAGCCCAAGCGATGGAGTCTTCGCTAGCAACACCAAAGACAAACGCTGTTTTCCCTTCTAAACTTAGCATGAAAACACTCCGTGACGAACAGGTGTAGTGCGCTACACCAAGCCTTTGAGTGTTGCCTTTCAAAAAGGGGCTTAGAGCGACGGTTTTGCACCTTCTTGATTTAGCGGAGGAAGCGTAAACTCACAAGTCCGCAAAGGCGTCATCCAAATCCTCGTCATCATCAAGGAAATCTTCGAATTCGTCATCCAAATCTTCGAAATCAAATTCATCTGTGCCGGGAGCATCTTCTTCCTCATCAAGGTCAACCGGAGGCACATACATGGGTTGAGAATTAGCACGGCGTCGCAAGGCTTTGCTCATTGCAATAATGAGAATAATAGCAAACAAGGCCCCCCCTGCAATACCGCCATACAACACCGCATCGTCCTTGCTGAACTCTTCCAAACCGCCACCGAGACCTCCGGAGCCTGTGGTGGCTTCAAGTTGAATGCTCAGTGTTATTTCACTGACAGGTGCACTGTCATCGTTGGCGCTTGAAGCTTGAAATATGATTTGATGACGAGCGTCTTCTGCAACTTCGGCAGGAGAACGCACGGTTAATTCCAATGTGGAGGAGGTCCCGTCTTTAACCACATTCTCGGCGATGAAGACTCCTGCCGGAAACGAGAAGCCTACTTCTTCAAGTTCAGCACTGTTGGAGATTGTAACACTGATCTTGTCATCATTGTTGCCGTTATTCTGGAATTGGAACGAAATTGGGATTTCTTCGCTTGAAGCCATGGCTCTGGTGCTTTTATCTGAAATGCTAAGTTCGACCATTCCAAATGTTGCGATCTCCAAGTTGCCGCTTACACTTGCATTCGTGGCAAGTTGTTCCGGCCATTGAAGAGACTGTACATTGGTGACTGTGGCGACAAGAGTGAAATCGTAAGTCAAATCAGATGAGAGACGGTTTTGCCCGTTAAACGTCACCGTAAAGTCTTCCTCGCCTCCGGCTTCTAGCGTAAAGGAATCTTCTCCAAGCATCATATCAACTTCGGCGCCGCTCCACTCTTTCTCAACGCTAATTTGTTCTTCAAACGTTGAAGGGTTGGTTACCGTGCAGGTGATTTCCACGGTTGGGTCTTCAAGTGGATGGACGTTCATTTCTGGATTCTTTTCGTCGCAATCAATTTCAACTCCAGGAGCAGTCGGTTGCTGCGAAGATGCAGTTAATGGAGCGCAAAGAGCCAAGAGAAAGACACTAAGAATTGCCATCCTACGAGCCAATAACACTGCGCACACCGGCCATGGGTAGGCTCACCCTTTCATCAATGTGATGGCGACACGAGCCAGTAGATTCTTGATTTTGGCCCTTCCTTTGCGAGCCAATTATTCACCATAGACTCGTTGTGCAAGGTCTTGATGTGTGTTCCAAAGTACATCCTCAGGGAGGCCTGCATCAATGAGTTGTTGGGTCCTTCTTGGGACAGTTTTAGGCCCGAGTACCGCGCCTGGCCGTCTTAAATCGTCCATGTAATCGGTCTCAAGAAAGAAACCATGGCTTGACTGTTTGAACGTTGACATCACCTTCTCAATTGCGCCCTTTCCAATGAGAACACTCGGAGTTAAACCATGGGTTGATTGAAGAGAAACATCCGGTGGCGCATAATGACGTACCAACTTTACGAGGTCCATACCTTGCTTTATTGCACGCTGAGCTAAATCAGGATAAGTTTCCTCACTCTCACCCTCGACGTGCAATTGGAGTGGTAGGCCTTCCTGTGCTGCGAGGTGCATCGTCTCGTCCAGAAGTAAATTAGACAACTCCAAAACGCGTTCACTAACAGGCCAATGCGGCCTACCAACCTCACCGATGGCGTGGGCTTTACCTTCATTGATGAACTCAAGTGCTGCATCGATTGAATGCCTGTAATTGGTTGTGGCTCGCTCTTCTCCTGATTCCTCGTCCTCGCTCACCCATCGTTCAAACTGATGTGCAAAAGCTGCTGGATGAGGGCCAAGAACAACACGAACACCCAATCCGATCTCTTTGCGAACCTGTTCAGCCATCTCAACCGTCCCACTGTAAGCCGTACGATGGCCATCAAGTGTTTCAGGAGGTTTTGAGAAATCGGGACAGTGGACTAACACCACATCAGTCCCGCCAACACGTTGGAAATCACGAGCAGCATCAAGAAAACGTCCGTTCTTGTTGAGATGGAAATGATTGTCCAAAATCGGACCGTCATATGTCATAGCGTCACCTCAAATTTGATCAACGAAATAGCCATGCTCAGTGAACAGGTTTTTCCAATAAACTGCAGCCATAGCAACCATGTTTGGATGGCGTGCATCCGTCACAATACACTTCCCATTAGGCCAAATTTGAACGGTTAGACTATGGCGAGTATCAGAAAGAATGGTGCATCCGAGTCTTTGGTCATACTCAGTAGTGCCCGATGGGAACGAACCTGCAATGGCCTGCAGGTTGATGGATTGTTCATATTTGAATGAGGTTACGACTGGGCCGAGTTCAGCAACGAGGCCTGCATCGTCCATTCCCAAGCGAAGAAGCAATTCTTTCGCAGCGGCTCGGGCCGCCTCAACGCGATGGGTCCCGTGAACGACGATTCTTCCTTCTTCGTCAATTACAAGCGTGGCACGAGGGCGGTCCAAGACTTTGATGACCACTCCACTGTTACGTTGACCACCAACGATATCCACCACTTTTTGTTGGTCGAGAGGAACTGGACAAACAAAACGGACGAGTTGATTTTCAACACGAACATCTACTGAACCGGTGGCCATGTCATTCCTCCTCCGATTTACCGCTAGGGGTCACTGTTGATGAAATCTCCTCTGGTTCAGGAAGACGTTCAAGCGCTTCCATGACAAGCGGTCGTTGCGGCATGTGTGCAACAACAAGAAGAGTTGCGTCTTCGCCATGTCGTTCCCGAAGAGATGCCAGAGCGCCTCTGATTCTCTTTGCAAGCCGTACATCTCTCCTCAGATTCAATTCGGGTGTACTCAACCACTCTGCAAGTTCCCACCACGCCGACGCAAGGACACTTACGGAGGAAAGGTTGTTTGGTTGTCCTTTTGGAGGCTGCTGGGCTAAGAAGAGGTTTGATTTTACCGAGCGCTTCCATCGTTTTCCACTTCGTACCATTCCCAATAATTTCCTCCAATGGGACACGGCCTTGGCTTGCTCGGTGAGATAATCACTCCAGTCTTCATCATCAGCAAGAGGCTCAATGAAGAAAACTTCGCGTTCATGACGGACTGCGTTTCGTTGCAGACGACGTGGTTCGGGGTCAGGGAAACGACCGCCTTGAATGTCCTCTAACGACTCAATGCCTTCAAGATATTTTGCAAAAGCACCACCCGAAATAAGACCATGCGCCATGTTTACTCCGTAGGATTCGGCTTCGTCTTTTTCTTCTTGGATCCAAAGGTCAACCACATCTGGAGAATCAAGAATTGCAAGGCCGTGCCAAACACCTCGCGGGCGCATGGCATTGGGAAAAACCACCGTCGGAAGCGTTCCGTGAATCACGACAGTGCCCCCATCGGGGTCAGTCCAGACCTCATCGGCCCAGGTGTGCTGGGATGACATGGATGGCCTCACTGATTGTTGAGCCAATCATGCAACGATTCAATATCCCATCCCTGGTCAAAGTAACCCTGAATTTCAGCTTGTGTCCACTGTGGGAATTCCTTCATGGCCTCTGCCATCATCGGGCTAACATCTGCCGGAATCTCAGCGAGGACCTTGTCTCCACCTGCTACACCATAATCATCGTCTTCGTATTCATCATCAAGCATTGATTCTCCGCCACCTCGGCGAGCAAGAACAACGACCAATGTACCTAGGACGCCAATGACTACCACCAAGAGGACAACGATGAGAAGGAAGTTTGTTGAGTTGTCTTCTTCGGCGACTTTAACATTGAAAGCATCACCCCATTCTGCATCATTACCATCGTAAAGTGGGTCATTTGTAGTTCCATTCTCCGAGATAATGTAGTACATTCCAGTTGTTACCTCACCGAAGGGTTCCAGTTTCAACTCAAACCAACGCTTTTCGCCAATCTCAAGTTCAGTGACCACGACGATTCCTTCTTGAGTTGGTGTCATTCCATTGATGACCGAATTGACAATGAGTTCAGTGGAACCAGCCATGGTACCAGTATTTCGCACCTCAACCTCAATCATCATTGAATCTCCAACTCGTGGGTTTTCATCCAAACGAACATTGAGAATCTCGAAACTCGGCTTTTCACTGATGAATGAATAGAGGGACTTGTGCTGAGCAATACTGGATACGATTGGGGATACCGAGCCATCATCTTGAGGGCCGCCTCCTAATTGAACTCCGACACCTGCTGAATCAACACCAGAAACCCACATGACAATTTTGACGTTGGCCATTTCCCTCTCGTCGGGGTCAAATTTCAGTTCAGAGTCCGATATCTGATCTACGGGCCACAAATCAAGACATGATGATGTCCCTACATACCCACCGGGGATTGTATCAAGTTCTAGGGGCATACTCATCGGCTCTGTTGTGCCAAAGGAATTGACATAAACACCCCATGGTAAATCGCTTTCTATGCTGTCATAGAATTTCCAATTTACCATCAAATCGCCGTAAAACATGGCTTCTTTCTCGGCTATCGTTACAGAAACATCAACACAGTGGTAGGTTGCTGTTGACAAGAAATCGCTGAGAATCTCCTTGGTAGCTCCCTTTTTGGCTACCCATGAATTTGTTTGCACCGTTGGTGCATTTCTGTCAACCTTGATGTCAAAGGTACCGCAGCCATACACTGTTGAGCCATCACAGAAACCTAGAGTGGTGTCGGTCGCCCCACTTGGCAGGTTGACGAGTTTGAATTCATAGGTGTATTCGTTGGTGAAAACAGGTGCTTTTATGTCAATTTCAAAGATTCCCCCAGAGAAATTGTGATAGGTTGTTTCCCCAACTTGTTCAATGTACCCTTTCGCACCATTTTCTTCGGCATCCAAACGAGTGATTTCCATCGTAAGTTGGGTTTCTGGATTCACTAAGACCCCGTTGTTAAGCCCATCAAGATAGGCATATTGACCTGTGAATTTGACGGTGTCTCCGGAGTAGATGAAACCTTGACGGACATCTTGCGTGTAGGGGGCATTCATATCTTCAAAGTACGGAGTGATCATCAAATCATTGACAGGGTCGTTGCGAACATCGAGTTGAATTCCATCGCTGTAATACCACTTCTGAATGTAACGTCCAGGAGAGGGCAGCATACGGTAAAGAGGATTGTCCAAATCTTGCATGAACAACTCGGGAGTGCTTTCTGCAGTGAGACCAACAACACCCCAATTAATCCTAACTGGGAGGTCCAACATAAAGTCGGATTCAAACGGATCAATGAGAGCGGTTCCATCCATGGCACGAAGGGTCGGCCCATCATTGTCATCGTCTTCTTGCACGATTTCGATGTGGGGGCTGTCCGTCCATGCAGTGTCATTACGTGGGAAGTACCACAATGTCGTCAAGTCTGCCATTCCTGTAGATTTATCTAAAACGATCTTGAAATGGTCCACATCTCTCCAACCGTTGTCGTCGTTTGCTTCTGCAACGAGATGGTATGTATTTCCAGCATACATGGTTTGATTCCATACACCTCCGTCAATAAGACTCCATTGAGCAGAATTGAGCAAGCGGCTTCCTTGTGAATCCTCTATGAAGAAATTACGAATGACTGGGCTTTCCGATGACATGGACACATAGGTGACCTTGTCGTTCTCAAAGCCCGGTGCTCCACCGTCAATTGGATTGCCTGCAAGGTCGTAGCCTTCAATCCAAAGGGATACCTTTCCGGAAGGGTCTTGGCCGACGTTAGCATAATCGTTGTACACGCCACTGTAATTTGCAGTAGGTGCTTCCCCATCGCTCTGGAGCGTGATGGTTGCATACTCTGAAGCATCAGGGACACCGTCACCGTTTGCATCGTGGTCGTATTGAACCCAGTAATGCAGGTCAAGTGATGCTGGCGGATTAGGCAAATCCTGGCTGCTCATACGAATATCTTGCGACTCTTGGGGTACAACCCATGTGTCATCAAGCAAGATGCGCCAATCATCATCAGTGCCCGGATTCAAGACTTCAATGTCAAGCAAATTCGGTTCATATGTATCAATGGAGATATCAAATGGAATAGCACATGTTTCATCCGGATTGTAGGCGGTTGGAGGGCAGAGAATATCTCCACCACCGTATCCTCGCAAAGCGAAACGGTATGTTTCACTACCTGCGGCAGAACCGAGGTCTACATTCCAGTTGAAGTCGCCACCAATGGTTCCAGAACGATTGGCTACCTCTTCCCATTCAACGGTAATGTTCCCGTCAGTATTGTTGACATGCTTCAGTTCGAGAACCAGGAAATAGGCTGCTGGGTCTGGCGAAATTGAGAGGTTTTCAAGACGAACTTGGCCGACAAGGTTGATGTCTTGGCCTGATTCAGCATTGGTCAAAGATTGCGCAACACCGATACTGTTCTGCAACTCAAACACTGTGATTCCTGCGTCATTTTCTACAGCATTTCCTACACTTGGATCAAACAACAAGGCGTCCGGAAGGCCGTTGACATTGCTTGCAGTCGTGAGACCTGCATACATCCTCACGGCTTCTGTGTCATCCCAGTTGGCGTTGACACGGAAGTGCCAAGTGATTTGTTGGCCGTTGGTAATCGAGGAGTTTGAGGATGTTGACTCAAGGGTGATGAGATTGTTTTCATCGCTGGCTTCAGCGAATTGCAAGAAGTCAGACCATGAGATCTTGATGTAATCGGTTGGAGTTTCAAATGTAACCCAAGCCTCAGACAATGCGGTTCCCGTTAGAGGATCTACGGTGTGAGTCGTTATGACTTCGTAAATTTGCCCGTTTGGATAAAGACCAACAGGGTTCCCTGTTACTGAAAGTGTATTGGAGTAGCCAGTGCTTGAAGAAACGGAAAGTGAACTGAATTTTACGCCGCCACCGGTATCTGAATGAACGGCGATTGGAACGCGCGCATTTGCGCCTCCACCAGTCCAAAGGGCAACACCTTGGTTTAGCTCAATATCAAATCCATCAAGGGTGTTGATGGTCGTTGAATAGTTGTAAACAATATCCAATCCTAAAGCCGTGAGTGAGGTTCCAGATGACGCATTGGGTGAATCAACTGCAAATCTAAAAGTAACCCAGTAACGGCCGAATTCATCTTCGTGGCTTCCTGCAACGGATGGATTGGAGAGCAAACTGTTCAAAGCCTCTTTCAGTTGAAGCGGGGGATTGAGTGCTTCGGTTGTGATGATGGTGTTGTTAGGCATGGCTCCAATATCAAACGATTGTGAACCAGCCATGAGTGAAAGGTCGAATCCTTCGTTTGCATCTGATGTTGAATGAATGGTGACATCATCAAACGATACATCGGCAGATGATACTTCGGCGCCCAGTGGTAACATGAAGAAGCCACCTTCTGCTTGACCGTTGACATTCAATGTCATGGATGCATCATCTGTACCATAGTTGACACCGTCAACCTTGTTCAATATGAAATTGGTTTGGCGCCCAAACATTCCAAACGCCGGTTCAGTAAATCCGTAATCAACATCTCCATCGTTGGCGACATCAATTCTTAGATGTTCAGCATGATGGCCAAACTCTAAGTCAAACCATATGCCTCCAACATTGCAGAAGCCGAGGTAGGAAACGATGGATGTAAAGCCGAAAAGAGGGGCTTCAAAGGATGTCTTAACCCCATTTGTCAGATTGACCGGGTCAGTGAATCCAATCGGGATGATACTAACGGATGGATCTTCAGCACAGTCGTCTTGTATGTACGGTTTAACTGAAGTGATCGGATAACTGAATTTACTTCGTTCAAAGGTTGTTGAAAAGCCTTCTTGAACAAGTTCTGGAGTATACATCATCGGCATCCCCCCTCCCATGGACGACCATATTCCGTTTGAGATAGAAGACAGCCCTGAATCCGTGACATTGAATCCGGTCCCTACTCTTGTCCCCATGCTAAATCCGTACATGACTGCGGTGGAGAGGCGGTCTGGCCCCGAATCGAAATTGAATCTTAGATTGATTGAGTAGTATCTTTCAGTGTCAATATCCCAGAGTTCAATAATATCTCCTTGAAGTCCAGTCATTGGAACTCCACTGGTATCTTCAATGACTCGATTGTTGGAGTCAAGTACGTCAACCGACAGTTGGGCAGTGATCGAAGTGGTTGCCTCAATGCTGAGCAAACCGTAGCCATTGGGATGATTGTCTCCCCCAAATACGGAAGGAGTCATGCCTCTGACGGTCATGCTGGCATTCTGTGGAAGGACATCTCCAAGTCGGAAGTTGTCAATGTGCCATCCCGACATGTTGTCATCAAGTTGGACAATGTTCTGGATCCCATTGTGTTCAAGGACGAAACGAATTTGGACATAATCGCCAATGAAAAAGTTGAGGTCAACGGCAATGCTTGCCCATCCGGATGGGTTCTGAGCAGATGTTGAACTTCCCGCAAGCCCGTAATTCTTGGGCGCACCTCCACCAGTGTTGAGGCCCGCACATCCTGTACTAATTTTGTTATCAAGTTGCCAACCATCCGCTCGCTGGGCATAGCCTTGTCCGAAACCAATTCCGGTACTGTTGCCGATATCAATAGGCAAAAATTGGAAACCTGAGTCGTCGGGAGGGAAGCCGGGATTTGGAGAACTGCGAATCTCCATGTAAGCACAGTCTGCGTAACGAATGGAGTTTTGCGCGCCACCTGCGTATGCTTCAAGGTTATGCCACGAATCGAATGTTGCTGTTTTGCTCTTGAGTGTAGGGTCAACATAGAGTTCTGGAGACCTCAAGTACAATTCATACGGAAGTTCACCGTTATCATCGGTATAGTTGTCGTCTCCGAGATTTGTACCCCAGCAGTCCTTGCCGGATGCGCAATTAGATGGAACGTTCGTTGATGAAGGAGAGCCATGAACCCAGCCCTGTCCGCTGGTAGGGGGGGCAGAAAAATCCATGAATCCGGCAGTAGTACCCTCAAAATCGGTCAAGAATCCCTCGGATTTCAATGAAAGGGGAGTGGAATCCCCGGAACTGTCTTCGTATTGAAACATGGTTTCGTCAGAGAATTCTGTGAGCATGTTGTTTTCATTTGGGTTCCAAACATCATCCATTGTGTCGAGGTCAATCCGTGAATGAGCACCATGTTTGACCATGTCGGTTGAGATGGTCATCGTTGCTCCGGTCACGGTTTCTCCGACAGGCAAATCAATTGCGCCATCGTTGAGATTGATCATGGTTGACCCGTCCCGAATCTCAATCTCTACCACTGAATTACCGTCGGCAAAGGTTGAGACGCTTGCTCCGGCAAAGGGAGCAAGGAGCATCAAGAAAACCAGGAAGAGTGGGGTGCTTTTACGGCGTGTTTCATTTGACATGGTGTCACCTATGCACCTTCGGATGATTCCTCTACCTAAAACCTCGTCGCTCTCTTGTCTTTGTAACTTAAGAAAGAACGATTTTTGTCCTCCCAGTTGAAGATGAGTTATGAGGGAGAACGAAGTGGGCGATTTATGGACCCATATTCTACCGAACCGGTTACCCTCATTGAAGAGGTATTCCCCCAGGATACGAATGCCTATGACACGCTCTTTGGAGGGCGCCTCCTTTCACTCATGGACAAGGCAGGAGGTATCGCGTGTGCTAAATTCGCTCACAGGGAATTTGTCACAATTTCAATCGATACGCTTACCTTCATTGCACCGGCTCGCCAAGGTGACCTTCTAGAAGTTACAGGAGAAGTCGTGTTTACAAGTAGCCATACTGCCTGTACAAAAGTCACCGCCTACACGATGAGTAAGGCCACTTGGGAAAAGAAAATTATTTGCGAAGGATACTTTTTCTTCGTCGCCATTGATTCAATGATGCGGCCAATTCCAATCCCTCAATATGAGCCCAAAACCGATGAAGAGAAGGACGAATGGGGCAAAGCAAAGGCGATTCGGGAAAATATGCTAGCCCAAAAGGCCAAGCGCTCCTCTTGATTCACCCCCATCTTCTTGAAGAGGGCACAGTTGGGCGATGCATGGTCGTGCTCAATATTGCCATGATTGGCTCTGATGAACTTGCAAAAAGCATCGCAAAAGCAGCCGACCAAAGAGACGTGCACACCTACGTTCACAAAGAAATGGACGAAGAAGGAGCTCGTATCCTTTCCCTTATTCGTCCTGCAAAATACCCTGAGCGTCTCCCGCCGTTCCTCAATGCCTTATCGACAGCTCAAGTCGGCATTCTTGAAGTTACAGAAGTAAACGCTGCACTTGGTGAGGCCTTGGTGGCCTTTGCAAGTGCGGGAATCACCAACGGAGTTGCAGTGTTAAATCCAACGGATGGCGCATGGATTGATCAGGACCAAGTCGCCATGCTCTTCAAACAAGCAGGATTAGCACAATGGACCTTTGAAGCAAACGATGGCCCGCACCTTAGAGAATGTCTCTATGCTTTGATGGACCAGCGGAAACCGGAACTCATCAAAAACGCAGAAGCACCTCTTGTTCTTCCAGTTGACCAATACTACAATGTCAAGGGAATCGGATTGGTAGCCATTGGATACGTTCAATCCGGAACCGTTCATGTCCATGATGAACTCCTTCTCCTCCCCGCCAATGGGGCAGGCAGTGCAAAATCCCTGCAAGTCATGGATGATGATGTGTCCAGTGCATCAGCAGGTGACCGTGTTGGGCTTGCATTGCGAAATGCGAAGGAAGAGCATCTCACCGGAAGCACGCTAATCGTTCGCCCTGCAATCGAAGATAAACGGACAAACACCACGGTCCCTCTTGCGGTTGAACAACATGCGACTTCCGAAGTGAATCTTTCCACATCCCCCTTCCAAAAGAGAGCGCTGGCTGTGGGCGATGTCATCCATGCAAGTGTGGACCTGCAATTCGTTGTTGGCCGAATCACCTCTGTGGATGGGTCAAAACTCGAGGTTACATGGGAAAGCCCGTTGTTTATCCGAACTACAAACCCTCCTCAAGTGCTGATTGCGCAACTGGATTCAAAACCGAGAATTATGGGTTCGGCAACGATTCAAAAACACGCTTAATCACTGCCTCGGCAAATGATTTTGGGTGCAAGATTCGCCACAGATTTCATCGCATGCTGCGGTGGATTGATAACCGCGCCCCGATGCTCCTCTAAGTGGGATGCACGAAATTGGACAGAATTCTGTACCAACGAGTGAAGGCGATACAGAGATGTTCGCTTCGCTAAGGTTGGCAGAACCATCGGAACGGGTCAAAATCACTCTGGATGAGCGAATGCTGGCCATCAAAGGCCGGCGGGGTTCTGACATCAACCTTAGAGTTGGGGCGATTGACAGTGTTCAGCACCATTCATCCAACCTTGTTCCAAATTGGTTGCTCATGATGGGTTTTGTTTCCATATATGTCGGGTGGCGGTTGTTGGTTATACCTCTTCACAAATGGTCATTTATGTTGCTCGGTGCTGCGGCGATCTTTGCTCGTTTCTTCACACGACAACCAACCGTTACCATTCAAACTGCAGCCAATGACACCCATGTACTGTACGGAAACGAGCATGTGTTAACGCACCTTACGTTCATGGTCAACAAATTACTCAAAGGGCGTTCATTGGCTCACGCTAGAATCGCATGGAATGCAGTTGACCAAACTGCAGGCATCTATGAAGATGGCATCATTCCAGCACCCCAGTTACCGGTCGTCATCAACACACCAACTCCAATCAATATGTTTCTTGCATCCCTTGGCGAGGAAATTGAGGAAGAGGATTTGGTCGCTGAAGAGGATACAGAACCTGAATGGATGCCAACTCATGCACCTCAACCCACTGGGCCAAGCATTCTCCCAAGTTTCCTCACCACCTACCACTCCGAGCAAGCAATGGCTCATGCCAATACATACCCCCCTGACCATCGCCCTGCTCCGGTCTACTTGCCAATACTCGAGCCTCACTCCAGCCCACCCATGCACCAAAATTTGAACTCGGACCACGAGCCTACTCCTGTCCCACAGCAATTCTTACCATCTTTTGTAGGAGCTACCGAAGTACACATCCCGCAACGAGAGACTGAGCCTGTGACCGAGGAGGAAGGGATTGTCCTTGATGCTGACCTGATGGACGAATTTGAAGAACTGGAGATTGAGGTCGCTCAATACATCCCAGAACCAACTCAACAACAGTCACAATACATCGGCCTTAGACGAAATGAGCCCGTTCTTCAACCCAGGAAAGCAAGAGACCCCGAATCTGCGCCTTTACGGCCACGACAACGGCAACATCCTCACCAAACTACAAGCCAACAACCAAGAGGTCTCTTTGCGCATATTCGTAAAATAGCAAGGGAATTTCTCTCATCAGCAAAAGGGCCTTCAAGACCTTCTCCTTATGGAACAAGCAGTACATCATCCGCTATGAGAGAGCATGCTCAAAACGCACAAGAACAGCAAACTGGTGAAATCCTCCGAAGTTTGTCAACTGAAAACGGTGGAGCCTTTGACCCGGCTGAGATGGAACGGATCCAAGGGCGAGTTGGAACAATGCTTGCAACAGTCGATGAATTGGACGCTGAACTCCAGCCTTCTAATTTAGATGATATCTCTTTTGCAGACCTCATGCCCTCAGCACATGAAGAGACTACCAAAGTACGAAGATTGGATGACTAAGTTACGGTAAAGCAATCATTGCAGCGTAATCCAACATACGGCGTTCAAATTGTTCTTGAGTTAAATTACGCAAGGAATCGGTTCCAAAACTCGTCAAAGTAAAACTTGCAGTAACGGTTGCTATTGCAAGACCTCGTTTGAGTTCTTCAAGGCCTATAGCACCCTCTCCAAGGGACAGATGAGCAGCAAGAGCGCCTGCAAAACTGTCGCCGCATCCTGTTGGGTCAGTGAGGTCTTCAGATGGATAGGCCGGCAGGGCAATCCACTGACCTTCATGCAGAGCGATAACACCGTGCTCTCCCCTCTTGACAACCAACGTTGTTGTAGAAGTTTGATGCGAAAGTTTTGTCATCGCTCTGACGATGTTCTCCTCTTCAGCCAACATGCGTACTTCTCCGTCATTGATGATGACCAAATCGGAACGTTTCATCACATCCAACAACTCATCCTTAGCGATATCAATCCATAGATTCATCGAATCCAACATGGTTAGCCTACGAGGAGATGTTTGGTCCATCACCGATGATTGAATGGCAGGATGAAGATTGGCACAAAATACGACATTGGGCGTGGAGAGTTCTTGAGCGACCTCTGGTCTGAAGTGCTCAAACACATTGAGATGTGTCGCCTTGGTAACGGCTTCTGCCATTGAACCATGATAGCTCCCCTCCCACCTGAAGGTCTTACCCTCAGAAACTTGTAGCCCAGAAAGGTCCAGCCCTGCCTCATCGAGTATCATCCGGTCACGGTCCCTAAAATCACTCCCAACGACTCCAACAAGAGATGCCTTGGGGCGTTTTAAACGATCCAAATGAAATTGGCAAGCAAGACCTGCATAGGTTGCTGAACCACCCAATGCTTCGCGTATTGAACCTTCGGGAGAATCGACCGAATCATAGGCTAAACTGCCGACTACAAGAACGCTCATGTTCTACTCCATGCGTAGGAGATTGATGGGTTTACCGATGCGCTCATCCAAGCAATTCTTGGTGCATGTCAATGTATTGGATGGTAATGTCTCCTTTGATAAAATCGGATTCATCCATGATTCTTCGGTGCAACGGGATGAGATGCTCAACCCCGGTGATGATCGTCTCGTCAAGAGCCGTCCTCATACGACGGACTGCATCATCACGGTCATGGCCCCAGACCAATAGTTTGGCGAGAAGTGAGTCAAAGCAACCCGGCATTTCGTAACCTGCATGTGCATGAGTGTCGCAACGTATGCCAAAGCCACTTGGGAAATGGCATTCCCATAAGCGACCAGGACTGGGGACAAATTCTCGGGGGTCCTCGGCATTCAACCTGCATTGAATGGCATGGCCTCTCCAAGTAATATCCTCCTGAGAGAGAGGCAATGCTTCACCTTGAGCGACCCGAATACCTAATTCAACGAGATTGAATCCCGTGATGAGTTCGGTTACCGTGTGCTCAACTTGAACACGGGGGTTCACTTCAAGGAAGTAGAAATCTCCGTTAGCATCTCGTAAGAACTCAAACGTTGCTAACCCCTTGTATCCGACAGCTTCTGCACCGCGACATACCAAATCACCAATTTCTGAACGCTTTTCATCGGTAAGCCAAGGGCCTTCTTCAACCAATTTTTGATGCCGGCGTTGAATGGAACAAAATCGCTCGCCGAAATGAATCGCCTTTTTCCCGTCTGCCAATACTTGAAATTCGACGTGTTGGGCGCCGAGAATGTACTTCTCCACGAACACTCGGTCGTCACCAAAAGCAGAGCGAGCTCGGGATTGACACAACTTGAGAGCGCCTTCAAATTCGTCTGCTTTTTCTACAATCTGCATACCGATTCCTCCGCCACCTGCTGCGGCTTTGATGATGACTGGATAGCCGATTTCTTCGGCTAGATTTCTTGCAACATCCGCACTTGCTATGGACTCAGATGAGCCTTTAGCAGTTGGTAAGCCAGCCGCTTCCATGGCAGCTCTTGCTTGGATTTTATCGCCCAACAGTGTAATCACATCTGAAGATGGGCCGATAAAGGTAATTCCCTCCTCTTGCAATCGCGATACAAAATGGGCATTCTCAGCCAAGAATCCATATCCTGGATGAACGGCGTCGCATTTCAGTTCCTTCGCAGCTTGTATCACGGATTCAATATCAAGATAGGAGTCCAATGGGTTGGTTTTGTAATTCGCATAAGCAACATCTGCCATGCGAACGGGAAGTGACAATCGGTCTTCTCTACCGTGGATAATCGCGGCTTCAATGCCCATGTCGCGCAGGGTTCTCAAGATACGCAGAGCGATTTCACCGCGATTCGCAATCAAGACTCGTTTGAATCCCATGTGCGAACGGCGGCCGAAGTATCCTATGAGCAAAGCGGTCAAAACAACTGGTGTTTGACGAAAATACAGGAATTCGGCATATCCCAAACCTCCATGAGGCCATTTTCAACGATCACATCAAGAAATAGAGATTGAGGTTGCACTACGGGAAGGAATATGTAGGGGGGGGATTATGGATAACTGCAATGCTTAGTGAGGACGGGAAGTGGGTTTACGACGAAACCCTCGAGGAATGGGTGCCAAATGAACCAGGTTTTCAAGCAGATTATGCTGCCGCAGAAGCCCAGTTCATTTCCTCAAAGAATCCCGCAATGATTGACTTGCCAGGAGTGAAAAATATGAGCGAAAAGAATCTGAACAAGAGAATATACAATGCAGGAATTGCATTCATAATGGGATTAGGTTTCCTGATGATGATCATGTCCGAGCAATACACTTACTCATCAAACCATACTCTTGCGCCAGAAGCCCCAGATACCGTTCAAACATCCGACTTTGATGGAGATGAAAACGGCAATCTTAACACCACAGAACAAGAGGCATATCAGGCAGCAGTCGAAAGGTACAATGATAAATATCAAAATTATCTTGATGACCTTGAAGACCATAACTTTCTGATGCTTGCATATGAAGGCAAAGCAACATTTTGGTCAAATATCGCACCGGGATTCATCGTTGCTGGACTGGTCTGTTTGACCTTCCAATCCAAGGGAGTGGAGATGACGAACAGTATCCGTCTTACTTTGCTGATTGGAACGATGTACATGGTTGCTAATTTGTTAGGATACAACATGCCTGGTGTTGCAGGCGATGTATCGTTCGGTTTTGGTGAATAAGGTTAGCGTTGTGATGGTTTTTCGGAAGCATTCCTCCGGAATCCGGTAAAAACGAAATTGTCAAGGCGAACATTCATATTCTCTTACGCCCATTTACAGTTATGGGCCGAACGACAATGACCGGCAGCGAGGTTCTCCAACAACTCGCTGGCAAGGATTTGAACAACGATGGAAAGGTGATCAACTTGGTCATCTGTGGGAACTCAAAATTTTACGATTATGGATTTCTAGAAGATGAGCTTGACACGTGGGTCAAGTACAATGGATATCCCGATGTAGTCATACTTGGTGGGGCGAGTGGCGTTGATTATCTTGCAGAGAGATGGGCGGATAACAACAACATTCCTTTGGCCATTTTTACCGAAGCATGGGATGCGCCTCGACCCTCTAAAGCGGAGGATACAGGCCGACCAGAAGCAGTAGCTGATTTGGGGCAACGTATGATCAAACACGCCACACATATGCTTGCATTCCCCGGACCGGATTCGGTCTGGACCAAGCGAATGGAAGCCGTTGCTCGTAGTGATGGGGTACCGGTTGTCAGCGTACCGCTACCGATGGAGTAAATCAGTAGACGTCGCGTAGGTATCGCTTTTGCTCTTTCATCATTGTTTTCTCAATGAAATGGGTTGCGTCTTCTTCGGAGAGACCACCGTGCTCAATCGCAATTGCTATCAGTGCGCGGTGGACATCTTTGGCCATGTATGTCTTGTCCCCACAGATGTAGAAGTATGCGCCTCGTTCGAACCATTCCCAAACTTCTGCACCGTGTTCCTTGAGACGATGTTGGACGTAGATTTTTTCTTCTTGGTCTCGTGACCATGCGGTTGTAAATCGGTAGAGGTTTCCTTCATCCATCCAAGATTCAATCGTATCTTTGTAATAGAATTCAGTTTTTGATGATTGGTCGCCGAAGAACAACCAGTTTTTTCCGCTACCGCCGTCGAAAACACGTTGTTCCATGAAGGCTCGGAATGGAGCGATTCCAGTTCCTGGCCCAACCATGATGATGTCAGTATCCTTATCAGCTGGAAGAATGAAAGATTTTGTCGGTGACATGAAGACACCAATTGGGGCACCGGATGTGTCAATTTCATCCGCCAGGAATTGGGTGCACAATCCTCCTCGTGGACGATTGTTGTACTCGAACCGTACAATTCCAACAGTCAATTCCACATACCCAGGGTGGGCATCATGCGAGGATGCAATGGAATAAAGGCGAGGCTTCAATCTGTCAACAAGTTCAAGGAACTCTTCTGGAGCGTATTTGACATCAAATTCTCTCATGATGTCAATGTAGTCTCGCGTCCACAAATAATCCTCGATTGTCTTGGCGTCAATCGTTATGGCTGCTACTTGTTCACTGGGATCCTCAGAAGGAATTGATGGTTGGAGAGAGGGAGGCAATTGCTGATCGCTCGTAGGCGTCCAAGATGTTTGATTACGAGTACGAGAAATAAGGTTCATCGAGATTTTCATTCCACTTGAGACTACCTTCTCTGCCAATGATTTAACGAATTTTTTGTTGGCCAGATGGACTTCAAAATCCTTCTTGAGTGCATCATAAAGGGTGCGTTCCCCGTTGTGAGTCGTAACTGTATGGTCTCGGTCCCAGCCTTGCACTTCAATGATTTCATCGACAATGTGTGGAGGATTCTCAGGCAGAACCCCCAAAGCATCGCCCACTTTGTAATCCAAACCAGAGTCGCCAAGTTCGAAAACGACGTGCCGTGTTTCTTTACGTGAACCCTCGCCATTGAGAATATAATTCTCGGTTATTTTTGTCATGTACGGATTTTTCGCCGACCAGTTCTCACCCATGTGCTCACCTCAGCCCTAAAGGGCCGTTAATTTTCCCACTGATGAGGGCTATATCATCATTCGTGTGACCTCACATCACTGAATCAATTCCACCTGAAACAACCGATGGGGAAAAGAAGGAAAAGGCCATGGCGTGAAACATGACCCAACGGATTGATGTTCTCGGTACTGGGAATGCCTTTCTTCCCAACGGCCGTCATCATTCCTTTTCCATTTTTGATGGAAAGCATATCATCGACGCCCCCCCTACTGCACTGGCCAGCCTGAGAAGGGCCGGTATTCCTGTATCCGATATTGAATCTGTATTTGTCACACATGTGCACGGAGACCATGTGTTTGGATTCCCATTCTTGCTTTTGGAACGGAAGTACATTTCTGACCGAGAGGGGGTTGCTCCCTTACGGGTTGTTGGCTCATCAACGGTTAAATCAAGATTGACTCAACTGTGTCATCTTGCATTTCCCGGTTCACTTGAGAGTATCTTAGAAACCGTTGAATGGATTGTAGATGAAACCGGTACGACCAATGACGGGTGGACTTGGGAGCGATTTGAGGTTCTCCATGATGATGCCGTGGACCCTCACGGATACCGTTTCGCACACACCAGCGGAGCTAACTTTGTCCACAGTGGGGACTCTGGCCCTTGTGAAACGCTCTATGATGCAATTAAGCGCTCTGATATTGCTATCCTTGAGATGGGTTTTCCCGATTGGGTTCCTTCAACTCACCACCACAAGCCAAAGGATGTTGAAGCCTTGGCGAACCTTGTAACCACGCCGCTGGTTATCACGCATACCTTCGTGGATGATTCAAACGGCCATCCAAAAATCCTCAGTGATGAACTTCCCAATCACCCTCCCCATGTTCACCATATCTCAGATGGAACACGGTTGAATTGGAGCGATGGAGAGTGGGGAATACGAGCTCCTGATAAAGCGTAAGAATCCCCCGCCAAAAAATGTTCATTTTTCCGAAATCTGTGAATCTTTATATGCTAAACTTAGCGGTGGTCTTGTTCACAAATCAGCCCCTTCCAAACGAACCAGTGGACAGGCATATAAGGGGGACTCGGACTCATGGCGAATACGGCACGCAGACCGGTCCGGACTGTTTGCAGGTTGCTATAAATAGGGGGCGAGATTGAATGGAGAAGAACATCTTCGATAAATTCATGACGCGGAAAACTCTGTTTAAGAATAAGGAAATTCTACGACACGATTTTCGTCCAAATCTCCTGCCTCATCGGACCGATGAAATTGAAAAAATATCCTACAACCTTTGGGAGGCACTGAAGGGCCATATCCCATCGAACATGACGCTCTACGGCGTCACTGGTGCAGGTAAAACTGCCGTCACAGGATATGTATGCCATCACCTCAAAGCAAAAGGAGAAACCATCGGTCGACAGGTGAATCCTGTGATCGTCAACTGCCGACAAATCGACACACAGTACCGAGTCTTGAGCCACATCGGCAATTCACTTCTTGAAGAATATGAACAAGGTGAAATTCCGTTTACAGGATGGCCCACAGACCGGGTATTCAGCGAACTTGTTCGGAGAATGGATGCACGAGGCGGTGTATTCATTATCGTCTTGGATGAGATTGATCACCTTGTCAGAAAAGCTGGAGATGACCTTTTGTACAACTTAACAAGCCTCAATTCCTCTCTCAAAAATGCAAGAGCATGTGTTATTGGAATCTCAAATGACCTCAAGTTTACTGATTTCCTTGACCCCAGAGTTCGCTCACGCCTTGGGCAATTGGATGTCTTGTTCAGGCCTTATGATGCTGAACAATTGCAAGATATTTTGAGGCAACGTTCCAAAGAAGGGCTTCAAGAAAATGTCCTTCAATCCGGCGTCATTGAATTATGTGCCGCACTGGCCGCACAAGAACACGGTGATGCCAGGTGCGCTCTTGACCTGCTACGCATCTCAACAGAAAAGGCTGAACTTGATGGCGAATCGGTCGTCAATCAAAGCCATGTTCGCGCTGCCCAAAGCCAAATTGAGGCTGACCAAATCACTCCCGTCATCTCATCTCTGCCAAGTCAGCAGAAGTTGGTGCTCGCTGCAGTCCTCATCAACGAAAGAAACGGACTTCGAAATGTCCAAACCGGGCAAGTTTACGACATCTACAGGCAGGCCTGCCTTCAAATCAATCAGCACGCATTAACCCAAAGAAGAATTTCTGGCTTAATCTCCAACCTCGATATGCTTGGACTCATCACCGCTCGCACTGTGAGCAAAGGACGCTACGGACGGTCAAAAGAAATCGCTTCATGTGTCCCTAAGAATATTGATGCACCCCGCATAATGGTTGATGCCGAGGCTGAAATGGAATCGGTCTTCTCAGCAAATTACCGATATCAATCTTCACTTTGAGGCCAAATTTCCCCGACATAACCGGGAAAAATGGCTAATTCCTTTTCGGTGTTCTTATATCCGCCTCGCCGGTCGGCGTAGGTATGACCAACGGCGAATCTTCAGATGCGGCCGCCAACACCACGACCTCAGAAGCAGCTCCAGTATGGGCAAATTTCCTTGTAACACTTGGAGCATGGGGCCTACTTTTGGCTGTTTTGAACATGTTCTCTGCTGCAACACCTGCACAGCATGTATCCTGGGGAGGATTGCTAACATTTGAAGCATCCAACCCAGCCTTTGGAACCGCAAAGGATGGATTTCACTACGAAGTTCTCGGCGATACAATTTTTATCGCAGCATGTCTTTCAATGATTGGTTTTGGGATGAAAACCATCAACGAATCCAGAGGGGTAGCCCAGTGGGCAAAATCTCTGTTTGTGAACGACACATGGACTGCATTGGCTGACCCATCAGTCGGTGGCGGACAACGAACAATGGCCGCATGGTGCCTTTTACTTGGAGTGGTGTTCTACTTCTGGTTCGGAATCAACCACAAAGCATGGATGGATGTTGGTGCTTATTCAGTTACCATCGCATTGGTTGCTGCTGGATTTGCACTAAATCATGCAAGCCGAGTCCCGCCCGGCGATGACAAACTTGACTGATTCGTCATTTTTTTGCTTTTAGCAACGGTTTGTGACCGTTTTTCCCACGTACCGCATCGAGGCAACCAAGAAGTATTCCATGCCATAGAGCGATGCTCCACAAGATGGTTAGGCGACGAACACCCATCATGGCTACAATTTTGCTGTTTTTTGTTGTGTTCATAACCGTCCGATTAACCACACCAAGTGGACCACGCCAAAGAATGAATTCGTGCATTATGAGCAAAACAAACGAACCAATCAACACCTTCGTTTCCCACCAATTCATGAGTTCGTCCATTTTATCTGGGTCTGCCTGAATCAATTCATACAAGAATGGAAGGCCTGAAACGAAGATGGCCAGCCATAAGGGGAAGAGAACCAGTACCATGGCTGAATTACCCAAGAAATCAAAACCTGGACCTTTGCGTTTTGATTTAGGATAATGCCGAACGATTCGCATGTGAGCCCGAGCATCTCTTCTTCTTTTGTCCAAGAATCGCTTTGTTCCCGTTTCAGGAACATGCCGTACCAATGCTTCGGGAGCGTATACGATGGTCCCTCCTGACTCGATCAAACGCAAACTAACTTCCATATCTTCTGCATGATACCATTCGGGATCAAATCCACCCACACCGAGTAGAGACTGGCGATGAAACATGGAGCATGGGCCGTTTGCAAGGCTTGTTCGGCGTGGCCTTGAACGGTATTTGGAGGCAACATCTACAGAACGGAAACGACTTACGAGGTCATCTGCACGCTCAAACACCGTTCTACCGGTTACTGCTACAACATGCTCCTCATCGGAAACGGGTTGAGTTTCAGCGACAAGATTTGAAATCCAATCTTGCTCCGGACAGACATCGATGTCAGTAATCGCAACCCATTCACCATTGGCTGCCTCAAGCGCCCATTGGCGCCCTGCAGCCAACCCAAGCGGAGGTTGATGATGAACACGAACAGGTGGGCCATTGACACCTTCGGGGTCATTCCATGCATCAAGTACATCCTCCGCATTATCGGTTGAGCCGTCATTGACAACAATAATTTCCAGCGAAGGATATGTTTGCTCGGTGAGAGCGGTTAAACAACCGTCAATCCACGATGAGCCGTTTCGAACACAAACGGTGATGGATACGAGAAACGGTTCCATTACTCCACCTCAAAAAAACCAAGTAGATTCCGGCATCGTGTTTTTGTCTCAAGGGTTGTCTGCTGAAGAACGACTCCCTTGCCAGGTTGGCCGTAGATAATTTGAGAACCGATTGGAGCCACTAAATGGATGTAAAGAGGAGCAAGGTCTTCCTCCCCCTCAACGTCGATCAATGTCGGTAAATCGGATGAGCAGGCTTTCTCAACAGCAGAAAGTAAACTTGGAGTGAGTTGCCCAGGTGGGTTTTGAGCATCAAGGATTGCAGAGAATCGTTCAGTATTGACTTGTTGTTCCTTGAGCAAAGGTGTTCGCTTTGTCTGCCCGTCAATGAGGCCAATATCAGGTATGCAGTCCATGGACAAAAGTGTCGAAACCGTGACGTCTCCCACCGCAATCAGCGCCATCGTACTAAGGTCCAATCCTTCCAAAGCAGCATACATAGCAACTTCTGGAGCCTCTTCTGGACCTTCGAACAATACACCCATTGGAGTTTTCAATTCTGCATCCAATCGAGGATGCATCAACAACGTTTTCGTTCTGTAATGCGGTTCAATCCAAGGATGGCCGTCTTGGTCAATGTATCCATTACGAATCCGAGAGGAACTGATGATGCCTCCATCAATGTCTTGCATGTGAGACACTTCAATAATCGCAAGTGGAGGTAGATTGTTTTCTGCACGGGTTTCATTGATGGTTTCACACTGTCCACGAGTTTCCGGTGTTGCGACAATGCAATCCGCTTCTTTGTGTACGGGTGCTGGCCCCATTGCATCAGTCAATTGATGAATCGTTACGCTACCCGGTGCATGCTTCTCAGCCCACTGTAGCAATACCTCTCTTCGGAGTTCAAAGGATTGAATAAATGGGGATTTGATCTCCGCCATTTGATCTGAAGTGACATGGATTTCGATTCGTTTCGCCGCTTTTTGGGCAGCGTCAAGAAGGAGGGCATGTCCTGCATGGAAGCGATCAAATGTTCCTCCGACCAAGCAACAAGCAAAGGTCTCGGATGGCTCCATAATGAGTTGACAGAGAAAACAGCCTTTGAGGTCATCGCATCCTGTAAGGCAAACAAAGCGAATTTGGGCGGGCAGCTGTGCCCCGACACCTAACGGCCTTTTTCATCGGTTACTCGAAGGCCTGACCCTCGGTATCGGGGCGTGCTGTCCAGTAGGGTGGTTGTCTTGAGGTCATCCTGTCGTCATTCAAGGACCCATAACCTACCGATGGTTTACCGCATTTGCACCGGAAATCACTCCCCGAAGGGTCCTCCCAGTCTTCGATTGCGGCCGTACTCATGGTGTCAGACGTCATTGCAATTTCACAGTAGCTCAGCCCGATGTTGCAGGTACGGTAATCAAAGGCGGTTGAAGATCCCTTTTCAATCCATCGTCAATCGCTGGCGAGCGGCAAAGGACCTGGAATACAACAACAACCCAATCATTGGGTCTCCTTCATCAATGACAGAAGGACTGAATGTCGGCCACGAATCAATGGGTTGGACCAGCCAAGCAGCTTGAGGGTGTGTTTTGAGAGAAGGAGGTGGTAATTGTTGCTCGAGTGCATAGGTCATTTCATAGAGGTCATCCAAAGAAGAAGTTCCGTTTCCCTTCTGCAATAATTTCGTCGCAATAAGGTCATCACTGGATAGAGAAAAACCGGGATGCCCAATTTGGATGCCGGGCAATCCACCAATTTCCCCTTTCATACGAACCACAAGTGAGGGCCAAGAGATTGATTTATCTCTCAACCATGTTCGCCCTGATGATGTGTTGAGTTGGAGGAGAAGCCATTCACTTGCGTACGGAGCCCACCAAAGATGTGGAAACGATTCCATCACAGAACGTACCTGCTCTGCACCCCATGGCTCACGCTTCCTAATGGTCTGAACCGAACGAGCCCACAAACCCAAGAAAGATTTCTCAGGGAGATCTGCTGATGCACGCAAACATTGCTCTAACAATGAATGTCGGGAAACCGAAACATGTTTGTTGACTGGGAACAACAACGGTAGAACGTATTCAGGCAAATGCGGTTGACTCAACCAAAACGAAAGGTTGCGTTCCATCAGTTCATCGAACTCTTCTCCCAGAGATGAGGCTCCAGCCAATACGGCTGCAGCTAACCAAGAACCATGGTCTTGGTCGACTGCGGTAGAAATCCGAAGTAAGATTTCTGGCGATGAGCGCAATTCCAATGCCAATCTCGAAAAGGCCTTTTCAACCCATTTCCCATTGCCTTTGTGAAGTGAATGCGCAAGTGTGTGAAGATCAAATTCAAACGCCGAATGAATGTTAACCCAACCTTTTGGAAGAAGATGCTGCAACCGTGTCCAGCGATCTGTCCTTTTGTCAGGAGGTGATGAAATCCAAGAGGCAACCGGCCAATTTGGTTCAAGTTCATTGGCGAGCAGTTCATCTCCAATTGGATAGGCATGCAATGCTCTGCTCATCGCATCTTGTTCATCCAAATCATCAATGGCACGACTGAAGAAATCAATATTTAGATTTCCAGTAGCAAAGGCGTCCAACAATTCTAAACCGTCTTGGGGAAATGCCTCCAATCTTTGATTGAAGGATGCTCGTTCAAGCGTTGTATCCAACATAATGGGCAGGGTATTGGAGCGATTCAAATGCACACATAATTGTGCCAACTGCGGTGAGCCTCTTATTGAGACACTTGCCTTGGACAAAAACTGTCCTTCTAAATTCCGAGTAACAACCATTCTGCACATGGGGTGGCTGAGAATACGTTCCAAGAGCGGCACATCTGGATGGGAAAATGGCCATTCAATCACGAAGGGTTGACTTGAATGGTTCAAGATATATTCACAAAGTGCTTTCAATCCAAACGAGGACATCCCATACAGGTCCAGATCGTCCTGCTCCAAATCAATCTCAGTCCATTTTGCGTCTCCAAAATCTGCCAAAAGGTCTCGTTTCATAGGAAGTGGGAGGGAATTCATATCGATTCGTAATGCATCGGTGATCTCATCATAACGTTCAGTAATTTTTTCGGGAGACATTCTTGGATGACGAAGTTGCAACCAGAAATGGAGAACGCCGAGAGGCAAGATGATCGACTTACCGTTGTTTAATTCACTCAACTTAAGGCAATCATGACCCATTGCATTGAGAACCAATGTTCTGTCAAGAGAAGAAGACAAATCCGCATGTGAACCGAATGGAGGTGAATAACCAACATGATGCCCTTCAACCATCCCGAGAATCGTTTGGCCATGATTGAAAAGTGTCGGTTCTGGAATATCTGGCCGAGAAGCAAACCACTGGCCCTCTAGGAGCATTGAGGAATCGGTGCGTTCAACGATTGCACCACGAACAAGACCTATTTTTCCTGGTTTTTCATTGAATTCATCCAATGTTCCAATTCCAGAAGGGCTTGGAGGCTCGCTTGGCGTTAATGTCTCAAGGTCGTACCAAACCAACTGCTGATGCCTGCAAAGAATCCATGCCCCCCCTCTATTTCCTTTGGAAAGTGTGGATGAGGAAATTGAAGCATCTTGGACAAACAATAGAGGTGATTTGGGGATTTCTGTATAACCAATTAAGATTTCAGAGCCGTCAATTTGCAAGATGATTCCGTTCATCCCAGACGGAATTGTTTGAACATGAAGTTTGGATTTGGCCAAAGCATCTTCCTCCAAGCGCTTCAGACCAGACTGACTCAGATATAACGGGGCTTTTCGAATACCTGCTGCGTCGTCACGGTAAATGTCTCCCGATGCCCTTAATTGACGGCATGCGAGCGAGGCGTGGGGCATCCTCATGTCAAATTCATGAGCGATCTCTGAAACTGTTCGGGGCCCTTGGCTCAGAAGAAGCAGTATCCGGCGGTGAGCTGCAGAACGAATCCTCTGAATGGGCATCACCAGTCACCTCAAACAACCCTATCGTAACTAATTGATTAACTTCACTCTTTTTATCGTCATTTAGTTACATTAAGTTATACATTTCCACTGGAAAGGTTTGCGTTTACTTACATCCCCGGCCAATGATGTAAAAAAAACACTGGATTTCGGTCACCAACTGTAACAAAATCGTCAATTCTCGGAGGAAGCATTATATCAGCGGCCTCGCTCCTAAGAAACAGTGGCGATACTCAACCTAGACCGCCCTACAATGACAGGAGGAAATGAACATGAAAACAACCCGCATCCGTGAAAAAATCAAGAAATTTTTAGGCGACAGACCCCGAAATACTGCTGAAATTTTGGAATACATCAACGGCTCGATGCGTCATGGAACAACCAGTCAACAGCTCGGCAACGTACTCTCCAAGGACAAAGACATCGTCAAGGTAGGATACATCAAGCGATCCGGCATTCTATCAGGCGGATATGATATTTGTGAATGGGCTACACGCACCTGGGTTTCAGAAAACTGCCCTGAATGGATTGAAGGAACTCCGATCATCATTGATAGTGAAGGAAACTTCACAACCAACAACGATCAGAAGTTGTGAATTCAAAATCGGAAACGATTGACGCATAGAATCTCTCTTACTGAGAGTTACTCCTGTTCATTTGAAAGATTCAGTGTCTCCAGAAAGTCTGGATAATCTCTGCCGGCCTTCGTGTCAAAGAACCTTATTGTCCTTCAAAAATCTTCATTCCATCATCGACTGAAGCACCTTCACAAATGATGGCATGGCAAGCGGCAGCCATTCGGACTGCCTCATCAGTTGACTTTTGGTGAATGTTGCGACCAGTGGCTGCACCACGGCACCCAGAGATGTTGATTTGGTCGTGAAGTCGCTGCAAGAAGGCACGTGGAGGCAGAGAGCCGCCTCCCGAGCAAATGATGCCAGTGCGCCCTGCGGCTTCCACTGCGATCTTGAATGACTCTGCTTCGGTCATTCCATCCCATGCTTTCGGATAATTGACCTTTGCAAAATCAGCGCCAAGACAGCCAGCAACGCCAGCTGCACCTGCAATCAGTTGTGGGTCTTTCTCATCAGTAACAGCTTTTCCTCGAGGATACATCCAAACTACTGAAATCATTCCTTGCTCATGCGCTTGACGGATGAATTGGGCTGCCTCTGTCAACATTTCATGCTCGAACTCACTTCCGATGTAAACGGTATAGCCGATTCCGACAACGTTCACACCGTTGTGAACCAAAGACATTACATCGTCCATGTCCCACAATGCTTGTGAAATAGGGTCTCGCTGAGATGTCTTCACCATGTGCGATTTGGAATTAAGTTTCACAAGGTAAGGAAGGTCTGGGTAGTCCCGAGCATATTGGGAAATCAGTCCCAATTGACCTGCTAATACGCCCAATGTTTGAGCTCCATGTGTTTTTGCACCGATTTCAAACAAGTGTCCTGGGTCATTTGAACTGAGAGGGATGGTTGAACCTCCGTCATAGAAATCATCATTCAAGTGCTCAATTTTTTGGTCACAGGCAAAGAGATTCATTGAACCTGTGCCGGCAGTCGCTGCCATCATGTTGTCAATGTAGGTCTCCATGAGTTCATTTGGAACATCTGCAGGAACATGGATTTCAGTCATGGTCTAACTCTCCTTGAATATGGCTCACTGGCCAGTGAAATTTGCAACACGCTTCTCAACATAGGCTGCAATTCCTTCTTTCGCATCAGTGCTGTTGAAGAGAGAGGCTTGGAGTTCTCGCTCCAATGCAAGGTGGTATTCAAACGGAATTTCTGGACCTGTTTGGCAAGAGCGCTTGATGTTTCCAACAGCCTTGACTGCTTTGTTTGGAAGTGTAAATTGGCTGCACCAATCAAGAACATCCCGTCGGAAGTCATCAGCATCGCCTTCCCAAATGTGGTTGATCAAGTTGCAGCCGTGTGCGTCCTCAAAAGACATGAGTTCACCGGTTACCATCATCTCGAGAGCCTTTGCTTTACCGATGAGTCGTGTGAGACGAGCTGTTCCACCCGTACCTGCGAGCACACCAAGATTGATTTCAGGAAGTCCTACTTTACCCGAGTTCTTGCGTGCAATACGAATGTCTGCAGCCATGGCGATTTCCAATCCACCGCCAACAGCGTGGCCGTTGATAGCACATACTACAAGTTTGGAAGTTTGCTCAAAACGAGAGAGGGTTTCGTTTGCGTGAAGGCAAAAATTGTACTTGAAGCCTGGCGTGACGCTGTTTAACATTTGAATGGAAGCCCCAGCAGAAAAGAAGGATGCTCCATTTCCAGTGATGACGATGCAGGTGACATCATCATCAAAACGAGCACGTACCACTGCTTCATCGATGTCCCTCATCATTCCGTGTGTGTATGTGTTTGGTGAGCGGTCATTGGGGGCTTCAAGAGGCGCTCCTGCTGAATCAGAGGTCAGTTCAATAACTGCAATCCCGTTTTCGGTCACACCGTAGTTAACAAGACGGTTCGGCATAGGCTCGAGTTTCAATCCATAGAGGTCGCTCATGAAAGGAGCCACAAGGGAGGGCATTATGAATAAATCGCATGCAAATCTTGTATTCAAGATTCAGAATCTTGCCCCTCAGTGAACGAGACCTCGCCACCGCCACGGCGTATTTCGTTCCACTGCGCCTTGATTTCATTTGCTTGGTCGGAAGGTTCCCATGCATCTCGTTTCAACGCATTCCTAAACGGCATCCGCCTTACGCCACGACCCATTGCTTTCTGATCTTTAACGAGCATAAACGGGTTGACAATACGGTAAAGCAAGGATTTGAACAGACTTGGGCGAAACAGTTTCCCAATCCAAACAAGCCCATCTCCTCGCTTTTTCTGATCTTTCATCCAAGCGTTGCACATTCGCTTGAACGTTCGGTCCCCGACACGATTCATCAACCATCGATTCGCTACGCTTGTGCGCACATATGGCATCAGATGGCGACGCACATCTGCTTCATAGTCGCCCTCTCCAAGGATATCTTTTGCGGCTAGAACTCCAGACCAGACTGCCATTCGCATGCCGAAGCCCCACATGAAATCCTGTAATCCACCGGACTCGCCGACATAATACCTGCCGTCTTGTTTGTAATTGCGGTTGATGGTAAAGTCTCCTTTACCTCCGACTCTCTTTATTGGTCTACGGTTAAGATTCGGGTAATGTTGTTCGTACCATGCAATCGTTTCGTTGAGAAAACGGTCGCTTTTCTTTTGTTTGCGCCATAAGCAGGTACAAATGAGGCCAATTCCATCGATGATGATAAGGTATGAATAGGAGCCAGGGGCTAATTTGTCGTTGAGTTGAAATCCAATATGATTTGGATGGTCGGTATGAAAAATCTCTCCATAAGCTACGGCTGATGTGCCTTTTGGCCCACATGCGATGATGGTACAGTCTTCTTCCTTTACTCGGGACTTGTAATGGATGTGAGCCCCAGCATCCAATGCTTGTTGCTTGAACCCCTGGTCGATTGTGTGGTCGGACGTGCCTCGTTCAACAATCCTGTAAGCGACTTTATTGGTTTTAGCTTGCGTTATTTTGTCATCCGGATGGATGATGTCCACTGTGCTAAATTCAGTCGCTTTGAAGGATGATAAATCAAATCCCCATTCGTTTAATTGTTCGAAAAAATCATCATCCATGCTCCAATTTTCTAGCGCCTGAAAATCACCATCAAATCGGGCACCTGAATCGGCCCGGATATCATGAACATGTACTTCCATGCCTGCTTTTGCCAGTACGGTAGCCGCAGCCAATCCCGATAAACCCGCACCCATAATGTGGACGGGAGGGTGTTGGTCCGAGCCGGGGGTCATGCCCTTCCATTGAGCCGTGAGGTTTGAATGATGCGTTTCTCTCGCTTCATCATGGCCGAGCGGGTTTTGGTTGAAGAAGCCCCGTTGGAACTCAACCCTCATGAGTTACGAAGTAAACTACCGACCGAAGGCTGTGGAGCAGTGGTTAGTTTCGTAGGAATCACTCGGGAAACCGAAGGAGAGGACGCCGTTTTGAGGTTGGAATTTGATGCTTGGAAAGATCATTTGACACCGGTGTTATCGCGGCTAGGGCAGGAAGCAATCGATGCATATGGCGTTCGATTTGTTGCTCTTGCACACCGTACGGGCTCTGTTGGCCCCCAAGAGCCCATCGTTGCGATTCACGTGGCAAGTCCTCATCGGAAGGAAGCCTTTGAAGCCTGCTCTTGGCTTATTGACGAACTCAAAAAGCAAGCACCCATATGGAAGAAAGAAGTCACAAGCGCAGGGGAGACCTGGAAGGAGGGGCTTGGATGAGCGATACACCAACAGAAATTCAAGGAATCGTAGAAATCGGAACAAAGCCAGTCGTGGCTCGCAAAGCAACGGCAAGAGGAAAATTAATTCTCCAACCTGAAACGAAAAATGCGATTATCAACGAAGACATTCCGAAGGGAAATGTTCTGGAGGCTTCTACCATCGCTGCAATTCAAGCGGTAAAAGAAACGCCTCGCATCATCCCTCACTGCCATCCAATCCCCCTCGAAGGCACGCGGGTTACCTGGTCGTGGGAAGGCAACAACCTGTGGTGTGAAGTCCATGTATCTGCACATTACAAAACAGGAATTGAGATGGAAGCCTTAACCGGGGTTGCAGCAGGTCTGTTGTGTGTGTTTGACATGGTTAAGTCCTTGGAGAAAAACGCTGCTGGTCAGTATCCAGAAACAGCAATTACTGAACTCTCCGTTGTGGAAAAATTCAAAGAAAATTGAACCGCTTCATTGATGGTTCACCCGCGCCCCCCAATGAATCATGGGGATGACCTCGGACCTTGCACATCACTTTCTTGAAGCTGTAGACCAAGCAGCAATCGCTAGCGCAGCGTGGAGAGGAAAAGGCGACAAGAACGCTGCTGATGATGCAGCAGTTGAAGCCATGCGGCGTACCTTTGATGATGTCCCGTTCGATGGCAGGGTTGCTATCGGTGAAGGCGAGCGAGATGAAGCGCCGATGCTTTACATCGGAGAACCTCTCGGAAACATGAACGGAGTCGAAGGTGCTCCACGAATTGACATTGCTGTAGATCCCCTTGAATGTACAAATAATTGCGCTGATAATTCACCAAATTCAATCGCTGTTCTTGCCGCTGCACCTCGTGGTACACTGTTGCATGCACCGGATTGCTACATGGATAAAATCGCAGCAGGGCCACTTCTAAGTGGGCATGTCTCGCTTGAAGGGAATGTCGCCTACAACATTGAACAGGCAGCTCATGTCCTCGATAAAGGCATCGAGGATGTTCGTATTGTGGCATTGGACAGAGACCGTCACAAGCAATTATTTACAGAAATCAGGGCAACTGGAGCACAATTGGATCTCATGGGCGATGGAGATGTATCTGGAGCCATTTGGGCAGCAAAACCTGATGGGCCATATGACCTTTTGATGGGCATCGGTGCTGCCCCTGAAGGCGTCATCTCTGCGGCTGCAATTCGCGGCCTTGGTGGTGTTTTTGAGGGCCGACTTGTCTTCCGTTCCGATGAAGAAGAAGCGCGTGCTGAGACGATGGTCGGAGACGATTTAACTCGTCTTTGGAAAGCGCATGACCTGTGCAAAAGTGAGGATGCTATTTTCGCAGCATCAGGTGTTTGTGATGGTTACCTTCCAGGAGTAAGGGTCGAAAAAGACACTACCACTACATTTAGCGAACTGATCGATGTGAGCACATCTACGGTTGAGCGCAAGGAAACAACCCGTCCTCGTAAAGTGGCTTAGAGAGGAACCACCAATGTTCCAACAAATCAGAATTGATGTTCGCCTACCAGAAGGGCATTGGGCAGGAGATGTAACGCGAGCACATCCTTCAGCCACGTTACGAATTGAAGAACAAATGGCAATGACAAAAGGCAGGGGTACCGCGACGTGTTGGTGCGATGAAATTCTTGAGAACTCCTTGCTACTTCACGAAGGGATTGATGATTATCTCGGTATGGAGGAGGGGCAATTTAGCGTGAATATCTCTCGTGGCGGGGGCGGTTTTATCCGCCCACTTTTGGACATGGGCATCCTTCCACAAACTCCGTTTGAAGTTGTAGATGGATGGGTAGAATGGACGATTAAAGCATCAAAAGGTGATATCTGGGAACTCATTGAACAGATCAAAGAACAGGGATTACCCCACCGTTTGAAATCAAAAAGGAGTTCGAGAAAACGCCTCCTCACCCAACGGCAGCGCGAGGTCTTTGAAGTGGCGCTTAGAGAAGGGTATTGGGACGTCCCACGTCGCATCAACCTAACAGAACTCGCATCAATATTAGGAGTCGCAAAATCCACGCTATCAAGTCAACTTCAGCGTATTGAATCGTCGGTATTTCACGCCTTCCAAAAAGATATTCGTCGCCAAAGCACCTAACATGTTCGTACGAATATGTTCGCAGAGAATATATACCAAACCCGTACATAGGCTAACCATGGACAACCTACCGAAGACATGGGATGATTGGATTAACAATTTCAAAACCTGGCAAGACAACGTTGGTTTCAAGCGAGAATGGATGGGAGATTTCGACCTCTCCATCCAGTTTGACTGGGAACGCGCTGGCGATACGATTGAATTCGGAGACTACGAAGGCCGTGCAAAATGGGAACGCTCCCTGCAGGTCCCTCATCAAAGCATGCGAGATGCTCTTGTCAGTATGATCACCGTTCAGGGTGACACAGAATTCGCCTCGGTTGAGCAACAACGACACCTGCTTGCCACCGCCCCTACCGACTACGACCGCTACGCTGCTGCAAGAATTATGGCTGAAGAACAACGTCACGGCTGGCAAATGGCATACCTGCTCATGACTTACTTCGGCCAACAAGGACGACGAGAAGCACAAAAACTGCTGGAAAGAAATGCCCAGGACGGCGACCGACTCCTCGGAGCCTTCAACCGTCCAATGCCCCATTGGCTTGACTTCTTCTGTTACACCATGTTCGTTGATAGGGATGGGAAATTCCAACTTGGGATGCTATCTACGTCTGCGTTCAAGCCTCTTGCCGCTAGCATGGGTCCAATGCTCAAGGAAGAATCCTTCCATCTTGGAACAGGTTCAAACGGGCTTCGAAGAATCATCAAGGCAGGAGTTGTCCCTCTGGACATGCTTCAACGATTCATCAACAAATGGGCTTCGACCGCTCATGATCTCTTTGGAGTTGACGCGTCGTCATCAGCCCACTGGTCCTATGTATGGGGCATCAAGGGTCGCTGGGACGAGAGGAAAAAATTGGAAAGCGGCCAAGCAGTCGATAAGGAAATACTCAACGAAGAGGCTCGTGGCCATTACCACGAAGAAATCGTTCGTGAAGTGCGTAAACTAAGCAAGCATCTACCAGAAGGTTCTCCTGAACTCTATGTTCCACACGAGAACTTCAACCGCGAAATTGGTGCATTCAAGCGTCAACGATTCACCACTCAAGGTGAGGCTTTCAACGGAAGCGACGCCGAATGGGAGGACTACATCGGATCTCAACTTCCAAGTGCTCGGGATGAAGAAGACCTCAAGGAAATTTTCAAACTTGATTGGGTTGCTGAAAAGCCAATGACAACGAAGCAAGTCGCTTCCGGAATTGGCGCTCATGCTTGAAACGACGAGTGATACCTATGATTCCCGTTGCCTTGTATGGCATTGATGTTGATATGTGCGAACGTTTCTATGAAAAAATGTCGTCCATGCTTTCCGATGCCTATGAAGACCAGCGCTACATTGAGGCGTTGTATGCTATTGACTCAAAAAGCTCAGTTGAGCACATTCGTGTATCCGACGAATGGGCCCAACGCTCACCCTATGCTTGGCCTGAAGACGTTGTCAATGAAGTTGAGATGGTTTTGAGGACGGTTGTTTATCCGGATGTGTCGTTGCTTGAACATCTTCTCACTCTTGACGCCGTTGATGCACAGCGTGTATCTGAATGGATGCACTTCTCAACCAACACCTTTCCAATTTACTCCCAAAAGGCATGTGAAACTCTGACAAAGATGGGATTGGAAACACCTTACCTCCCCGGAGACATTGCAAGTTACGGTTTGTACGTAAGTCGTATTGAAGGGCTTAAACTCCATGCACCAGCCACAGGGCTGCCAGAAATCGGATTACCGAGGTCTCGCATGCTACAACTTGGGCTGGAGCGATTTGAATGAAACATGCGGCAGTCCACGCAAAACTCCTCATCGTTGCTGCGATATGGGGGCTGGGATGGCCTGCTGGAAGAATCGTTGCCGCCGAAGTGACGCCGATTTTCGCTGCATGGATTAGATACGTTATCGTTGCAGGTTTATTTCTGCTCTACATGAATCGAAATCAAGATTGGTCCTATCCTTCTTTGACACAATGGAAAAGTATTGTTTTCATCGCATTCTTCTCTACCTTTGTCTATCAAGCCATGTTCATGTATGGAATGAAATACACGGCTGCGGGAGATGCTTCCTTGGTTATTACATTCAACCCCTTGTTCACTGCCGTTCTTGCAGTAATCTTCCTGAACCAACGATTCACATGGCGGCTCTTGCTTGGATTGGGTCTTGCATTCACGGGCATGCTTGTTATTTTCACACAATCTCCCAATACCGATATTCCGGAGATTGAACGCTGGATTGGTAATGCATTTATTGCCGGAGCAGCCCTAACTTGGGCTGCTTCAAGCATTATCATGAAGAAACTCATGAGCGAGACACCTGCCGACGCGCAAGAGCCCCTTACTCCAGTTTTGGTCACCGTTTGGGCATCCTTGATCGGACTTCTTCTTCTCACGCCATGGGCTGGTATTGAAGTCTTGATGGAGGGGGCGGCAATGCCGTCAATTGAAGCCTGGTTGGCCATTGGATTCTTAGCGATTTTTTCCACAGTTTTGGCCTATGTATGGTTTGCCGACGGAATTCATTTGATTGGAGCAAGCAAATCATCGTTTTACATATATCTCGTACCCCCGTTTGGGATTCTCGGAGGATGGTTCATTCTCGGAGAACAACTTGGACCAACACTTCTTGTGGCATTCATACTCATTGTCTCAGGTGTGGCCATCGCTCAGAAGCACGAAGATGAAAACAAGCAAGCATCATGAAGGTGGGCGCTCTCCCCCTAGCATGAGCATTCGAAATGTTACCGTAATCGGCGCTGGAACTATGGGTGCTGGAATCGCCCAAATGTGTGCACAAGCCGGCTGGAATACATCACTGTACGATGCATTTCCAGAAGGTTTAGAACGAGGCATGCAACGTATTGATGCATTTTGGGACAAAGGGATTGCACGAGGGAAAACAACCCCCGAACAAAAGCAGGAGTGGGAGCAAAATTTGCATCCCGTTAATGACATGGAGCAAGCAGTCTCGTCTGCAGATTTGGTGATTGAGGCCGTTCCAGAAATACCTGAACTCAAACAAAAGGTGTTTGAACAACTTGATGCTTATGCTCCTGCGCACGCTGTTTTGGGAACCAATACATCGTCCCTGTCAATTTCTGCAATTGCAAATGCAACCAGACGTCCGGAACAAGTGATTGGGATGCACTTCTTCAATCCTGTTCCAATCATGAAATTGCTTGAACTCGTTCAGCATGATTCTACATCGGAAGCGACAATTGCCCTTGCACAAGCAGCTGGAAAGGCCATGGGGAAAACAACAATTTTGGTCAAGGATATTCCTGGTTTTGCGACAAGCCGGCTTGGAGTTGTTCTTGGTAACGAGGCGATTCGCATGCTAGCGGATGGTGTTGCAAGTGCAAAAGACATTGACACAGCGATGGTCCTTGGTTACAAACATCCGATGGGTCCGCTAGCGCTAACCGATTTGGTTGGCCTTGATGTTCGTCGAGACATCCTTAGGAATCTGCAATCCTCATTTGATGATGACGCTTATGCACCTCATCCACTTCTCGAGCGTCTTGTTGAAGAAGGACGACTGGGTAAAAAATCTGGTAAAGGCATCTATGACTGGTCCACTGGAAGTGCTGAAGAAACCTCTCTAGAGTAAACATCCCCATACATTCATGAACATGGAGGTTGACCTCTCCATATGGAATCAAGCATTTATGGCACCAACCCCGAAGGAGCTAACCCCACCGGCGCTCAACCAATGGGGGCAACAATTCAAGGAAATTCATTCGCTCCAATCCCGGTTGAAGTCGGCCCTAAAAAGTCGCCCAAGACACCGATGATCATTGCAGGAGTATTTGCGGCCCTCGCAGTCATTTCTCTTATCATAGCCTCAGTTTTTGGAGCACAAGTAGAAGAAATATGGACCGATATTGATAGTGAAAAGTACACGACTGAAATGGGAACGAGTGCAGACATCGT
Source organism: Methanobacteriota archaeon (assembly GCA_002726495.1). Lineage (GTDB taxonomy): Archaea > Thermoplasmatota > Poseidoniia > Poseidoniales > Poseidoniaceae > Poseidonia. The sequence continues at coordinate 54,003 of PBTH01000009.1, forward strand.
TTACGATGATGAAGACGGCCAGGGAGAAGTCGGATGGGGCATTTTCATTGATGGAGATTACAACGACAACGATGAAAACGGAAAGGTTGACGCTTGTGAGACTTTTGTACTTAAGGTGATGAATAATGGCACAGATGTTACCGATAATGTATTCAGATACAACTGTGTGTATGAGTCTAACAATTCTGCAACCTGGCTCGGAATGGATGGAAAAATAGAAATTGGTACGGTCTGCAGTACACTCGACGAGAGCCACAGTTGTAAAATTGGTGAAACATATACTATCTCCAACAACGACTCTAAGACCATGGTCTTGTTTGATTACGACGAACTCTTTGGACCCCTGTTGGAGGATTCCATTGGCCTAGGCCTTATGGCTGCTGTTTCTGGGGGCGCGGGATGCTGCTCAATTTGTGTGGGCGTTATTGCACTCGTTATAGGGCTCACTCGCCTGGGTGGCGGAAAGCAACCTCAAGTCGCATATCAAATGCAATGAAGCGTTCATTCAAAGTTGGGAGGACGCTTTTCCAAGAACGCTTTGACGCCTTCTTTGAATGCCTTTGTTGTTCCTGCCGCTTCAATCAGAGTGCGCTCGTGTTTGAGATGCGTTTCAAAATCTTGAACGGATTGTACGTCAAGCAGATGCTTCGTAGCCTCCTTTGTGTGGTTGCCCCATTGGCTCCATTTAATTGCGGTTTCAGTGGCCGATTCAAGAAGCGTTTCTTCATCAACAAGAACATCGATGGCTCCAATTTCAAGCGCATGTTCTGCTGACCAAACTTCATTCTCAAAGAAAAAACGCCTCGCCACCTGAACGCCTACCAAACGTGGCAGCAGCCACGTGGTGCCACCATCAGGTGAGAGTCCCATACCTGCATACGAAGCGGCCATCTTAGCTGTTGATGTACCAATTCTAACATCGCATGCTAAGGCCAGACCAAGTCCGCCTCCAGCACATGCACCGTTGAGTGCAGCTACACAGATGGTCGGTGATTGGCGCATTCGTACCAGCAAAGGATGAAGCACACCTGTAAGGTCTCGGATTAACTCGGGTGCATCACCGTCTTCAATGGATTGAGCAAAGGCATGAATGTCTGCACCTGCGGAGAAAAATTTCCCTTCTCCTGTTAGAACCAGTGCCCGAACTTTGGGGTTGGCTAAACCGTCATCGATTGCCTTAGCGATCTGCGGGAGAAATGTTCGCGAGAACGATTGGGTAGCAGACTGCCCGGAAAAACGAATCAATCGCACACCATGTTCCAAGTCGCTGAATGAAACACTCATTTGTTCACCTCAAAGTTTGACGTTGACATTCTTCACTTTGGTGTAAAAGCGCATGGCGTCTTGGCTTTGTTCAACACCAATTCCAGATTGCTTCCATCCCGTAAATGCGGTTTGGGGGAAGGTGATTGGGTATTCATTAATCGAAACCATACCGCTTTCTAAATCACGGGCCATCAAATGGGCACGGCTGAGGTTGTTGGTCCATATACCGTTGAGCAATCCGAATGGAGTGTCGTTTGCGAGTGCAAGTGCTTCAGCATCTTCGCTAAAGGTTGTCACTGCAAGTACGGGTCCGAACAATTCGTCGTTGAACAAGAGATTGTCCTTATCGACGCCGGTTACTACTGTGGCTTCCATGAACGCTCCATCTCCCTCGATGATGTTTCCACCGCATACGACGTTACCACCCATGGCAAGTCCAGCAGACAATTTCTCCATCACTTCAGTACGGTGGTTTTGATGAACGAGGCTGCCTATGCGGACACCTTCTTCCATTCCAGGACCAACCTTCCACTTGGCTACTTCTGCACAAACTGCCTCTACAAGTTCATCGTGGACATCCTCATGGACAATCAAACGAGAACCTGCCCAACACATCTGTCCTGCATTCATGAAGATTCCAAAGCATATTGCCTTTGCAGCATAACGTAGATTCGCATCGGGGAATACAATGTTCGCTCCTTTTCCACCAAGCTCTAGAGTCACAGGAGTCAAGTTCTCACTGGCCTTTGCCATAACGGTTTGTCCAGTTGGAACGCCTCCAGTTAGCACGATTCCATCAACACCTGTGTGTCCAGCAAGTGCGTCGCCAATCAGGCCTCCCGATCCAGTAATGACCTGAAGTACTCCTGTGGGCAAGCCAACTTCTGCCTCATCCATGGCTTTAGCCCAAGCGATCAATGAGAGTGGCGTCCATGACGCTGGCTTGGCAATAACCGTACAACCCGATGCGAGAGCAGGGGCAATTGAACGAAGCGCAAGTTGCAATGGGAAATTCCATGGAACGATATGAACGGTGACACCAAGCGGTTGTCGCAATGTGTAGTTGAGGCGATTTCCAGGAACGGGTATGGTGCTGCCTTCAATTTTATCAGAAAGACCTGCAAAGTACTCAAGAGTCCACGCACCATAACGGATTTCAGACAGTGCTTCTCTGAAGGTTTTGCCGTTATTGTTGGATTCAATAACAGCCAGTGATTTTGCATTTGCATAAGTGGCTTGAGCCATTTTGTTGAGGATTCTTCCACGTTGAGCAGGGTCCATGTTTTTCCAGTCAGAGTGATTCAATGCTGCACGAGATGCTTCTACGCAACGGTCAACATCTTCGATGGTAGCGCGAGGAACGGTGGCCATGACTTTTCCAGTTGCAGGATTCAATACATCACTTGTAGCAGCATCGGATGATGCAACCCATTCTCCACCAATCAACATTGTTTCTTCGCCCATGTCCAGTCCATGTGGACTCGCTTCAAAGGCACATCGGTGCTCCATCCACTTACTGAATGTGCTCAAAACTACTTTAGAAAGGGCAGAAGCCTCATGTGCTCACCTCCCTACGTACATCGTATGTCGCGACGAGTCGGCTTAGCGAAAGCAACGGCGAAGACGCTTGTTACACGCCCACCAAGATTGCTCGTTATCGCTGGGGCAACCGGTGTTGGCAAGTCAACCGCTTCGGTTAGGCTCGCATCGCGTGCTGGGTTCACGAGAATCATCTCAACGGATGCAATTCGGGAAATTATGAGAGTCTCAGACCCCGAACACAACACCCCTGGACTCCACCGTTCGTCATTTTCAATCGGTGAAAGTGGAGAAGCAGTCATCGATTGGTCAGAAACATGCTTGGCCGTGGAAGAAGGGATTCAAGCAACCATTGACCGAGCGAGAAGAGAAGGGCTTGATTTGTTGATTGAAGGAGTTCACATCAATCCGAGTGCTCGTCTGTTACGTTCTTGGGAAGATGCAGGAGGTATTGCATTTGGTGTTGTCATGAGTGTTGACGAAGAGCGGATTCATCAAGATATGCTCAAATCAAGGGATGCCCAATCTTACCGAAGAGCAGACCGTTATTTGGCTGGCTTTTCTCGGATTAGACAAATACAAGACGGATTGATTGAGCGAGCGAAAATAGCGCGATGGCCAATTGTTGACCCGACGCGTGTGGACGATGATGTTGAACGAATTTTTACACTGTTCAACCGAGTTATCGATGAGTATCATTCATAGTGTCACACATCAAGTGTGAAAGCCACATCAACACTGAGCATGGCTTCACCGTCTGAAACACCAAGTTGGCCCGTAACATTGAGTTGGTTCGCCCCGTTTTCAGTGATGGTGATGTTTGTGAGTTTTACTTCAACTCCTCTCAACTCTCCATGGTGTAACAAGTCGTCGTGAACCGTTTCAATCGCTAATTCCGCAGCCTCACTTCCTTCAAGCCCTCCTGCAATCCACATGTCCGTACGAGCTTGTGAAAGCGACTGAAGAGGCCCCATGACCTCCTCGGTCGTCACGATCACATCGTCTGAGGCAGCATCATGAGGTATCGTCAATCCCGCCACCTTCACCCCAAAGATCGCCATTGAAAGCAGCGACATGAGAAGAACAACGCCTGTGGCGAGCAACATTTGAGCACCGTCACGTTCGGAAAATTCACTTCTCTGCATCAAGCCCCACCTCCACGTGACCATACATCCAGAGTGACGGTCCATGCGTGCGCTCCAACAACAACCAATTGATGAACTGCAACCGTCCCACCCGAAGGAGTGCCCACAGTTCCATGTGGTGTTGAAACCGAACTGTCTTTTGCTAACCAACAATTTGCCTCTTTCCCTGGGGCAACAGCAGATTGAAGCAATTCACAAACGCCTTCACGGTCATCGTCCTCTAACAATTCTTCAAGACGATTTTCTCCGGTAAGTTCAGCATCGAGACCCAAGCCATAACGAATGGCGTCATTGCCTGCCATCTCAAGTGATGCATCCAAAGCTACTGACTGAGAGTCCGGAACATGAACACGAATAAGAAAAGTCGCAGACATGAAAAACAGCCAAAACAGGGTCAGCATCTCAAGGATGTGAATTTGACCTTCGTCATTTGCCTTCAACCCATCAACCCCAATAAAGCGGTGTGGGGACGAACGTCCCCTGTGAAGGATTGAGCCCTGGAATCTCGGTCACTCCAATCAAGTCGGGAGAGAATGCTACGAAATTGAAGATGACCAGAGCAACAACAATCATCATTCCTGAGTGCTTGAATCCTGTTGAAAATCGTCCGGTCGCCATTAAACCAGCCATTGAGCCATTACCCAATGCTTGCATGGTAACTCCGTAATAGAAAATTGTAAGGAAAAACAGCGGGTCAATGTTCCTAATGGTCATGTTTCCGATGGTTTGTCCACCGCTATCTCCGCCGTCGTCACCGCTTGAATTGGAACCCGCAATAGCAGGAATAAACACCTTGGCGAGAACGACGATAACACCAAGGAAAACGAAGTATGAAGTCCAAATGACAGCAATATAAGACCCAATGGCCCGTTTACGTTCACCTTCTAAGAACTTCAATTCACGGGAGTCATTGGCTGCTGTCACAAGGATATCTGAAATCTTACCACCTGCACGGTCAGCCTCAGCGATGAGGGTAATAGCACGCTTAACCAATGGTGTGCCGACACGTTCTGCAAATTGCAGGATAACATCGCTAAATTTGATACCCCAACTGAGTTGATCTGACATCTTTTTGACTTCGTCATTGAGAGCTCCATATTCAGATGTTGCAAGGGTTTGAACAGCAACGGTCATCGATAGACCACCTTTCCAATATTCTGCAAGGTCTCGAAGGAAATCGGGAAACTTTTCTTCAATCTCGTTCTTTTTGAATTCGACCCGCTCCCAATAATATGAAGCCGGGAAAATGAAGAAAAAGAACGTTAGTCCGAAAAAGTTGAGGAAAATTGTAGGATGGAGTTTAACAGGTCCGACATTGACTTCTGGACCAAGCCACAATGACATGTTGTTCATGTTTGCAGGAATGCCATCAAAGTAATGGACGGTCATATCAAAGGTAACTTTGTTCAAGTACTCGGTTTCATCAAGTGCAAGGAACATCAATTCATAACGTGCTCCAGGCGAGATGGTGACGAGTTCTATCCCACAATCTCCTGAATTCGCAGTTCCGTTGTAATAGTCGATGATCTCTCCCGATTGTGAACGAATCGCGACGGTATAATCAGCATCCGTTGAGGCATCTACAGTGCAATTTAGCCAAAGTGGTTGAAGAATCACCGAATTTCCCGTTGCGCTATCAGGGACACCGGGGACGTCAAAATTCTTACCTCGTTTCGTCACTAAATCCCATTCTTCGCCTTCCCAAGTAACCCGGTCAGGGCGGTCTTGAAGAATTGTACATGTTTGATTGGCCTCATAATTTGGTTGCTGATTGGTTTGGAAGTATTCGCCCGTTGGATTGCCTGCTTCGTCTTGCGCAGTCGCCCCGCAATAGACATTCGTAAACATTGGTTCTCCGTTTTGGGTTGGAACAAAACCAGAGTTTGCAATCCAAAACAGCCCTGATGCGAGGCCGAGAATAATTGAGAAAAAGAGGATGATGTAAAGACGGGACATGGTCGAGTCGTCTTTAGGGAGGTCCAAATTGACCGTGATTTTCTCTTTCTTCCGCGCCACAATCTCACCTCCTTCTACATGTCTTGTTCCTTACTGCTGGTGTAAACTAAAACCGCATAGGCTATGTGAATCATTGGAATAAATCCAAGAACAATACCGTAAAGCATACCCTCACTCATCTGGGCACCGGAACCTGATACCCAGAACATAATGACGAGCATGACGATGAGAAACAGGGGCATAGCAACAGCGACAACAATGTAAGATTCTGCAAGAAGGGCAATGGATTCCAAGAACATCTGCAGGCGAGTTCGATTTTCACGCATGTAATGTTCGGCTCTGTTAAGGAAATACAATTTGAGCTGCCCACCAGCAGTGAGTGTTCCAACCATCCCTTGGAAAAATTCTGTGAGCCATACTGATGCGGCCCGGTCAACACTCATTTTCATGGAGGTGATGAGGTCGTAACCAAGCAACGTGACATCACGATAAACCATGGCGGCATCATCGGCCACATCTCCGTAAATGTCCTTGTGCATCGCAAGGGAACGGAAAATTTTGCTCGGTGTTGCGTTGGCTGCTGACATCGCTGCGGTATAGGATGCGGCGTATGGCAAGTACTTCTCGATCATGTCACCACGACGCTTTGCTTCTCGTGCTGCTCCACCTTTGTTGTACTTGTAAGCAGCATAGGGGACGACGAACCCACCGATAAGAATGATGATGACTTTCAAGAACGCAGGAAATACTTGAAGCGCATATTCAGGGCAACCGTTCCCCGGCAAGTCGGTGTTAATCATATCAGGATTCCAGTATTCCCACTCAAAACATGGAGCTACGGAAGAAGCGTCTTGAATTCCTTCATAGAACGCTATCACTCCAATTTCAGGGAAGAAAAAGATACCAACTACGCCCCAAGAAATAAGGGCGATGGCGACGGTCGTGACGATGACTGTTGCCAGATAGACTTCAGGCATCATCGGCATTGAACCTTTGACAAGATTGGCAGACAACTCCTTGTCATTACGGGCACGCTTACGAACCACACCACCAAGAATCCGGTTACAGATTCGCTGCCATGCCGTTAGGTCCATGCAATCATCCCGCCTTTGCTAAAATCACTTTAATCCGTCTACACGGGCCATAATTTCATTCGGTCGCACATAGTATTCAGTTACGATTTGAGAGACTTGGTCCGCTTTTCTGATATCATTAAGAACCATCCATTCCAAAATTCTCTTTCGAGTCCTCAATTCACGTCGCATCTCTTCTTGGCTGTAATTGATCTTAACCATGATTTTCTCAAGGACATAAGATTTACCGCTAAAGATGAAATCGTCGGTTGTAACATCCCAACGGAATACTTCGTTGGTGATGATTTCCATTGAGTTCGGGTCAATACCGACAATTTCTACAATCTGTTTGGTTCTACGAACACGCTTTCCGTTGATACGAGTCTGAATTTGAATGGCGCATGCTTCAAGAGCAGGAAGCAAAACACGAGGGATGTCAATCGGTTTGTTCTCCAACCGGTGAACAAGAGAAGCAACCGAGTCTGCGTGAACCGTGGAGTATGCGCAGTGACCTGTAGCCATTGCCTGGAACAGAACGTAAGCCTCAGCACCACGAATTTCACCGACAATGATGTATTCTGGTCGCTCACGCAGAGCAGCTTTGAGCAACTCGAATTCCCCAATCACACCGTCTGTGGATTCACCACCGAACCCTTGACGAGTCAAACCCGGAACCCAGTTAGGTTGAGGGATGTTAACCTCACGAGTGGATTCGATGGAGACGATTTTCATCTGCCAAGGAATGAAAATACACATGGCATTCAGCGTTGTTGTCTTTCCAGACGCCGTACCACCTACAAAGAGCATTGGAACTTCGTTTTGGAAGGCAATCCAAAGATAGGCAGTCATCAAAGACGACATGGTTCGGAATGCGACGATGTCGGCAGGCGAGAACGGGTCATCCTTGAACCGGCGGATACAGAAGGCTGAACCCCGGGTTGAAACTTCTCGGCCCAACTTCATGACAATTCTTGACCCGTCCATCAACGTAGCATCGAGAAGGGGTTCAGCGACAGAGATGTGCTTTCCACAACGCTGTGCGAGTTTGATAACATATGACTCCAATTCATGGTCGGTTTCCCAAACACAGGTGGTTTCAACGGACTCAAATTTACGATGGTAGGCAAAAATTGGAACATTGGTACCGTCAAGAGAAACGTCCTCAACGTTAGCATCGTTCATGAGAACATCCATCTTGCCGTAGCCGATAAGGTCGCGGCGCAGGTAATAGAAAATCTTGGATTTAGATTTCTTGTTGATTTTCATGCTGTAAGCCTTGATGACTTTGTCCATGGCCGCCCGAACATATGCATCAGGATTGGAATCAATTTCTTCGATGTTTGCCGTGAGGGAACGAATGAAAATATCCATTATTTCGTCTCGCTGCTCCTGTTCTTTCTTCGTCATCGGAGGCTCAATGATTTGGTAAATGATGTTCAATGTAGTCCGGTCACGAACGATACGGGCAAAGGCGTGAGGTGGCAAAACGGGATACTTGTCCAACTCGTCGTATTGGGCGCGTTGTTTGGCTCTTTGACGTCGTTCTCCACCACCTTTTTTTCTTGCCATGGTCATCCCCTTCGCCGAACGCATTTTGCTACAATCTATCCCCGACTATAACACTTGGGTGAAAATTTGTTTCAAAACGGCCCCCTGCGGTCATTTTGCCCAAAGCCACCCTGCAAGTTTTTTCACGCGGTTTTTACCGAGTGCAACCACGCTTCGCAAGCGGCAACAAACGCGTCTAAATCGAGCTCATTGGAGATCACCGTATCTGCTTCTGCAATGAGAACATCAAGCCCCCACCCGACCTCACGCTGATTTCGCACCTCAAAAGCAGCACGATCGCCATCCTCGGAGCGACCTCGTTGTTGAATTCGCACGAATCTTAGTTCCTCTGACGTATCGATTGCAACCGTTTGAAATTCATCGTTCCAACGAGAAGAGAACACAGTCCGTTCTGCCGTGCCCCTCAATCCTTCAATCAGAACAATCGAGTGGTTTTGAAGCAATTCATCAACCCGGTCTCCAAGACGGACTGCAAGCACATCCTCTCCAAATTCTGCTCGTAATTCAGCGGCAACCTCACCAAATATACTTGGGTTTTCAGGCAACTCCCTGGAGCGAACTTCAGCCCGAACCATATCGCCCATTGAGACAACAGGAATGCCTTTGTTTGAGAGAACTGCAGCGAATTCGCCTTTACCTGACCCGGGCATTCCGCAAACTGCATACACCTGAGCCATGAAGTAGGCCTGTGAGTGACGCTCAAGAACATACCCCCAATTGGAGACAAAACAATTCAGTTTGAGAACTCTGCTCGACCCCAACGGCGGTCCATGAGTTTCCAAAGTACGCCTGAGGCAAAAATGAGGAAAATTGAGATGACAATCATCCCCATGTAACCCTGCTGAACCATTGACTCATCGTACATTTGCGAGGTTGCAGCAAGGCCATCTTGTGATGCCCGCTCCCACCAATTACCGTACAATGAAACATCACCTTGAGTAAAAGAAAGTAAAAATAAACCAAGCAAGGGAAGGACAGTCCCAATCCAAAACCAGATCATTATGGATGCATCAAAAATAGCCTTGTTCGGACGAAGTCCCATGAGAAACGCCGTCAAGGCGACAATGTATATCGAATTGGCAAACATAACAATGATGCTTGTTGGCAGCGATGCCCATTCGTCCAATCGCCACGCCATAAGAACGATAAAAATCAGTGAAATCCATGATGTGGCCAAGAAATATACGACCACCTTTGCACGAATTAAATCGGGCACCTTGAGAGGCAATCCATTCATGAAATCGGGTGAATCAAGAATGGTTAACCATGAATAGAAATTGAAACCAAAGAAGCCCAAAAACGGAGCATACGACAGTAAATTAATCGGAATTGGTGCTTCTGCGAAGTCAACCAACCAAGCCATTCCAAGCAAGACAAGTAGCGGAATGGCGTAGGAAACCGTCATTTTCTTGATGGCGCCAGAACGAAACAGATCCACGAATTCTTTGGCGACAATAAGTCGGATTTCTCCACGTCCAAGGAAATTCAACCGGCCATAAATCGGTGCGAGAAGGTCGCCTCGTTCAACAACGCTAACATCAAAATCATCCAATATCAATATTGAAGCAACAAAACCAAGACCAATAGAGAACAATAATCCGCCGATAATGAACAATCCGTTTTGGGTTGATTGGGCCACCAAGCCCCAAAGAAGCAGTTGAGTTGGGAGCCATCCTAAACCAACTCCAATTCCTAGAACAACAATGGCGAGTGGCCCTATTACTGTGTAAGGCCGACCCCTCAGCCATAGGGAAGAGGCAAGAAATGAAAGTGCGAGTCCTTGACCAAGGGTAGTCGCCATGGCAAGCCATGTCCAAGGAAGCGAGGTCCACAGAAGAGGTGTGCGAATTCCTGCGACTCCATCGAGAAGAATTCCGAGCGCCATTCCAAGGATAATTGGAGTGAGAATCAGCATAACATAGAATGCTAAATCCTTCATAAAATATGCAAAATGAGCCATTGAATTTGGGAGTGGTTGCAATGCTGGAGCTGCAAGAAGGAAGTTCTTTGAACCCGTTCTACGAATAATCGCGTCTCGGCCAATGAAAGCAAATGTTCCCATCCCCAATGAGAACATGAACAACGGGAGATGCAAAGCAAAGCGTAATTCCTGCCAGGTGAACGTTTTGTTATCAATATCTGAACTCTGTGCAGCGGAATCCCCTACCAGAAACTGCAACCCAATGGTCGAAATAGCCGTTACGAGGGTGAGTAGCAATGGAAACAAGACCATTTGTCGTTTCTTTGCAAATTCTACGCTTTTTCGGCCTTCTTCAACGAACATGGCCCGGAAGGTTGCTGAGAATGCTTTCCATCCCCGTAGAGGTTCAGTCAGCATCGCTCCATGAGATGATGTACCAAGAGATGGTACACGTTCAGGAACCTCATTATCCCATGTTCGTGATTCGATAAAGGAGGCTCCCAAGATCATTCCTCCGCATCTGAAATTCCTTCCTCAGTAAATCGTTCAACGTCTTCAATAGAGTGGCCAACAAGCCGAATAAAGACATCCTCAAGTGTTTCGTCTGGAGAGGTTTTCAGGCCTGAAACAGTGCCTGCTGCAAGCACCTTACCGTCGTTTATTATCGCCATACGATTGCACATCCTCTCCGCCATTTCCAGTACATGGGAGCAGAGGAAAATAGTACCACCTTCCGCCACATGGTCAAGCAACCATTGGCGGCATTTGCGTTGATAAATTGGGTCCAAGTTTGCGAAAGGTTCGTCCAAAAACAACAACTTGGGACGATGGATGAAGGCGCTTGCAAGCATCACTTTCTGCCGTTGACCTTTTGACAAATCCTTGCACATAGTGTCGCGCTTTTCCTGCATACCGAACCAATCAAGCCAATGTTCAACCTTCGCTTTCATGTCCTCAACACCACGCAATCGGGCAACAAACTCAAGGAACTCGGCAGGAGTTAGAAATGATGGAGGAGATTCAGACTCCGGAACAATACCAATGTTTGCCTTGACCTTTTGAGGGTCACGTACTGCATCAACCCCGAGGATTTCAATTTGCCCTTTGCTGGGGCGCAATTGGCCGGTTAGAAGCTTGATGAACGTGGATTTTCCGGCTCCGTTTGGTCCAAACACGCCAAAAAATTCACCGGCATGGACCTCCACATTGAGAGGATGAAGGGCGATGAAATCGCCGTATTTCTTCGCCATATCCTTAGCGCTGACGAGCGGACCTGCATCTTCAGCCATGCTGTTGAGACGAGGGGGTCGGATTTCATACCTTGCCTTCTANCTTGTTTGNNACGGTGCGATGAAATCATGAACAGGNACTCCTTCGGAGCACCATGGACCACCCTAAGAGCGAAGTTTTGGACATGAAACTCATCCCGATTAACGAAGAGCATGACCTTGGATACATCGCTCAACTCACCATTGACAGGCCCGATAAACTCAACGCCCTTAATTCAGAAGTGATGGACGGATTGAAGGCCATGTGTGCATGGGTTGAATCAAGAGAAGATGTGCGGGTGATGATCGTCACAGGCGCACCTCCAAATCCTCCGGCAGAAGGAAAGAGAGCAAAACCGAATGCCTTTGTTGCTGGCGCAGATATCACTGAATTCGCTGGAGCGGGTAGCGAAGTCATCCGAGTCAAATTTACTGACAACGCTGTTGAAGCTCTTTGGAACCTTTCCAAGCCAACCATAGCGATGATCGATGGATTTGCACTTGGGGGAGGATGTGAGGTTGCTTGTTCATGTGATATTCGTATTGCCAGTGACCGCTCTACCTTTGGGGCTCCAGAAATCAATCTCGGACTCATCCCTGGATACGGTGCAACGCAACGGTTGGAACGCCTTGTTGGATACGGTAAAGCACATGAAATGATCATGACCGGCGACATGGTACCAGCACCCGAGGCATACAGAATTGGACTCGTAAATCATGTCGTGGCTCCAGAAGATCTAGAAGAAACGGTACTTTCTATGGCACGCCGAATTGGCAGCAAATCCTCACACGCATTGCGCGTTGGAAAGGAAGTGGTGCGAAGTGCATTGGATGAATCGCTAACTCAAGGTGTAGCGACCGAAGCTGCTGCATTTGCAGGTTTGTTCGACAGTGAAGACAAGGAAATCGGTGTTCAAGCCTTCATCAACCGAGAAACTCCTCAATGGAAACACAAGTGAACTTAGCCTTCAGTCTGTTTTGGCATTGGGAAAACGCATGATGCTGGTTTTCGAAAAACTCGATGACGGTAACGTGCAACGAAACGATAAACGAGATTACGAAGTGGTAAAGGAACAATCCAAGCAAATGGATACCACATTGCGTAGTACCACTTCATGTAAAAGAGGAAGCGAATGGCGGCCGTGGAACGGATGTAAGGTGTCCCATTACGTACCAAATAGACCGTGTCAGCGTCTTGAATCCGTTGTGGGAAGGTACTGATGATGGATTGCCCCTCTTCACTCTCAATGGCTAAAAATCGCAACGATGCTCCAGGTTTCATCCGAGGATGCATGAACACTGCTAGGTGGGTACACAAACCGCAGTCACCGTCCAAAAGAATGACATCACCCTCGCTCATACTCCGCCCTCATGCAACCGATAGCCTATCGGCACAAAAGGAGAGGGGCCGTTGCCCCTCTCCAACCCGAGATTACGCTCGGTCGTGTCATTTCACAGAAGAATCATCCGACTGTGCGAATATTGTTCTCACGCAGATACAATCTGAAGTGCGCCATATGCCGCTGATGCTTACGTCGGAAATACGAGTCGATGACAAGAATATCATGCGCTCCAGTTACCGTGTTGTAGGCACGGCTGCGAGAACTGACAAGTTCCTTGTGCATCTTTATGTCACGAGCAGCAAGTTCTTCCTGCGTTGCGCAACAAGGACCTTTAGCACGTTCTCTTTCTGCTCGTAGACGAGCCTCTTCATCACGCACTCCCAGGTATTCCTTTCGGACTTGTTCTTCACGAGAATTGCTAAGGCCCCCTGTGGCGACCCGACGATTTCGTCGGACCCGATTCTCTCTGTTTTTGTCACGATTGAGTTTTCGACCGTGCATTCTTCTTCCAGTGTTCTTTCTATTGTTGGTTTTTCCCATTATGTTTTCACCCCTATTTACCTTGGCAGAAGCGTCGAGCGCTTCCGCCGTGTGGGTCGGTATTATCCTCGCATGGGGTGGTGGGTCAATTCGTCAACATGGAACACTTTTGTGCACATTGTGCATATTATATTTGGACTCCACTGCATATAAAGATATCTTGAATTGTCCGAACTATCTTGTCGCAGAAACTTCTATTTCTTTTAGACAAAACGGGTCATCATGCCTATCCTCACTACGAAGATGTATTACACGGAAAAAACAAGCAAAGTCCCTGGTTGGCCGAAGGGAAGAACCGGGGCGCGACCACCACACTGGAACACAGAGGATTACCCCGATTATTACTACAGACCATTTTTTGAGATCTTAAGTAACGAGGAATCCAATTTTCACACATGTACGGTTGAACAGGCAGAGGCAATTCCCGAAATCCATCATGATGGTGTGCATGTAAAAATCCTCACCAGTAAAATTACTGATTTATGGGCAGAAATTGATGAATACATGTCCAACGATGCAAATTATGAATTATGGACCACAGTGGACTCTATGGCACCGATTTGGGACGAGGCGTCCCGCATGTGGTACGTTCATTTTTACCACCGCGTTCGAGAACATTGAGCGAGGATAGGGCTCAATCTTTCATTTCTTCACGCAAAGCAGAGAGTGCATTGCTTGAGGCAGGTAAGGGCGGAAGTGGTAGTGGGTTGCCATCTGGTCCGAGCAACGGAGGCAAAATTTTCCCATCAAGACCAATGATCTCTGGAACTTGAGCCTCTGGCTCCGGTTCCGGTTTGATGATGGATTCGAAGCCCACATCAAGGGGCAGGCGCAATTTGAGAAGTCTTCCTTCATCAATACGGACAAAGGTGGCGCCGTAAACATGCCCTGGCTCTGGATGTTCGGGCTGAACCATAACGGAATGACCGTGCCCTGGTGTTTGGAGTAATGCAACCAAATCCTCTCCTGCAGCGTGGTCTTCCCACATTTTTGCAGTTGAGGCTCGAATGTCAGCCATTTGGCCCCGGCGACGCTTCTTAATTCGTTCACGAATCTCATCGTGACGTTTCCTACGGTCATTCACAGTGAGTTCAATATCAGCATCTTCTACTGACTCTGGACTTACTTCTACGACGTATTCGTCGGCCGTATGGACATCTTCAAGTTCGACAGTAATCTCAACTTCATCATCGCTGGCATTGTCTCCTTCGGCCATTGCCTCGGCTTGAGCGGTGGCAGCAGCGGCTATTTTAGCCAACTTTCGCTCTCTAAGTGTCGCACCGTCAAGGGACTGAGCGACAACAGCTTCCGGCAAATCGTCGTCTTCATCATCCGCTTCGACTTCAACATCTTGCTCTTGTTCAGTTGGTGCGGAAATCGAATTCGGCGATGATTTGACAGGTTGTCTTGGAGCAGCACCTAGGTTGATCCAACCAAAGGCGAGAACGCCCATCAAAGCCACAGCCCCCCACTTCGCTTCATCAGTTAATTCACCGACTGCAGAGAGATAAAATCCCAATACACAGATGAACATTACAGCCACAACGGCCCGTGCGAATCCCATGTCCCTCATTCACCCCAAACATTGATTCTTTATGACCATAATGGATTCACAACAACATCACTCGTGTTCGCTTTGGCTGGAAAGTTCTGCAACCAGAGCATCCAACGCTCGCCTTCGATGACTGAATATTTGTTTTGTTGTTTGAGGCACTGAACCAAAGGTGGCACCGTGCGTACTCGTTGTACCGTAGACTCCTGGTGGCAAAGGCTGACCGAATTCGTCAAGGTCAAGCGGAACAAATATTGGGTCAAATCCAAAACCTTCCTCTCCACTCACAGTAGAAGCTATGGCTCCCGGACATACTCCTGAACCTAGAATGACTCTTGAGCCATCCCATAAGGCTGCAACCGCTTGAAATGATGCGCTACGCAGACTTGCCGCTTGAACTGGATCTTCACTCTGAAGGTGGCTCAAAAGGCGTAAAAGGCCCGGATTACCAATGGTTTTGAAGGCATGAGAAGAATATACTCCGGGGAACCCGTCCAAAGGATTGACGAAAAGGCCTGCGTCTTCAACCATAATGTGCGTATCTCCGGTTGGAAGATGTTGTTTTGCTTGCTCAAGTTTTGCTATTGCGACTTCTTCCAAAGTATCCAATTGAGGCTCTACGATGGTACCTTTAGGTAGACTCAATTGACGAACTTCATACCCAAGAGGCCCCAGGTGTTGAGTCGCTTCAGCAAGCTTCCCTTCATTCCCAGTGAGGAACCAAATCACAGTGGACATCGTCCATGCCACAATGTTGCCCCCTAATATGATGCCTCCCTTGAGTACGGATTTCAAGGTAATTTGATAGGATTGATGAATGAGCATTGACCATGGTTTCTGATTGGTTGGCCGTAGCGGTTGGAGGGGCATTGGGTGCTATGCTCCGATTTTGGGTAAGTGAAAGCATGCCCTCTGAATCTTTTCCTTATGGTACAATGACAGTCAATTTAGTTGGTTCAGTGCTCTTGGGCGTACTCACGGCAGCTGTAGCAGTAAACACATTGAGTGAAACACAGGCTCTTCTCTTTGGTACGGGTCTGCTCGGTGCGTTCACAACGATGTCAACCTTCTCAATTGAAACTGCAACGTTGTGGGACGAGCAACGATGGAGTGCCCTTCTTTGTTATGTGTCGGTGACAGCACTAGGCGGACCTCTGTTAGCCCTTTTGAGTTGGAAAACAACTGCATCGGTCATGGCTTAGGTTTACTCAAGAATGTTCAACATTCTATTCAATGCCAACAATGCCCCTTCTTGGACATCCTTTGGAACAACAATTTGGTTTGGTTTTTCTCCTTTTACCAAGCGTTCAAGCACATCCATAAGATAGGCTGGATGAATCATGTACATGGTTGAGCAAGGACAAATTTCGTCGTCCAAGCACTCGATGTGCTTGTCCGGGTGTTCACGAGCGAGACGGGCAACCATGTTGATTTCAGTTCCAATTGCAACGGACGCTCCGTCCGGTAAGGCTCCGACGTAATTACGAATATACTGTGTTGAACCGTAAGCATCTGCAATTTCAACGGTTTCTTTGGGACATTCAGGATGAACCACAACGAGGCCGTCAGGATACTCGGCTCTGAAATCATGAATTTGTTTCGGCGTGAACCGCTTGTGAACAGAGCAAAAACCATGCCAAAGGATGATTCTTGACTCTTTGATTTCTCCCATGGCTCCAATGCCCGGAGTCCATGTTGGCATTTTTTCAGACTCAATGCCCATAGCAAGTCCTGTGTTTCGTCCAAGATGTTGATCGGGGAAAAACAGTACTGCGCCCCCTTCACCTGCTCGCTCAAACGCCCAATTCAAAACTCCAACAGCATTTGACGAAGTACAGACAACGCCACCGTGTCGACCAACAAAATCTTTCAAGTCTGCACTTGAATTCATGTAGGTTACAGGAACAAGATAATTCTCTCCTTTTGGTGCTGGATGGTCGGGGTTTTTGCGGCTTATAGGGTCGCTTAAGCCTGATGTAAGAAGAATTTCCTCCCACGCAGATTCCACTTCGTTCAATGTCGCCATGTCCGCCATAGAACAGCCTGCACGCATGTTTGGCAATACGACGGTTTGTTCATCACTGGTCAATATATCAGCAGATTCTGCCATGAAATGGACGCCACAAAACACAATGTGTTTGGCCGTTGAAGCAGCGGCCTGTTGACTGAGCATGAACGAGTCCCCGAGAAAATCTGCATGCATCACGATACTGTCTCTTTGGTAGTGGTGGCCAAGAATAAGAAGGTCGTCGCCAAGTTGAGCCTTCAACTCTTGAATTCGGTCTGCTACGGCTTGCTCTTCCATGGACAGCGTCGTATCCATGAAGTCTACAGAACACATGGGCAACGACACAGACATGGCTCTCATACACCCTAAACGCTCACCCTTTTTGAAACAGTGGTTGAGGGTGAACTTTGAAAACTGCGAGCCCATGAGGCGAACATGGCCTTTATCGAACATCAGCGACTTCACTTGGGCGCTGAGGCGGAGGTGTGGCGAGGTACTTGGTTTGGAAAGCAGGCCGTCCGAAAGCAGCGCCGTCCACGGTCGTGGCGTCATGCCGACCTTGACCATCGCCTCGGTGTTCGGCGGATGACAAGTGAGGCTCGATTGTTGATTCGCTTGCGAAAACTGGGATTGCCCGTTCCTGCCGTATGGGATTTGGACCTCGAAGGAGGGCAGTTGGTGCTTCAGTGGCTCCCTGGCAGAACGCTTATTGAGATATTGAACGATGATGAAAGCGATGAACATCATGTTGAAGCGGTTCTTAAATCGGTTGGTTCTGCAGTCCGTATGCTTCACAGAGAAGCGATTACGCATGGGGATTTATCGTCCAATAACATGCTGATCGATGATGGTAATGTCGCTCTCATCGACTTTGGTTTGGCTGCTGTTGAATACGAAGTTGAGCGATTTGGTATTGACTTGCATGTACTGGATGAGATTCTTGGAGCGTCGCATCCTCAATGGTCACAAGCAATCGACTGGGTTCTGGAAGGATATGCAGAGGTTGATGTTCGCCTCGGTTTAGCTCCCGTCTTGCAAGGAGGCACGGTGCCTTCAGCACAAGAAGTACTGACCCGTTTGGACGATATTCGGCAACGTGTGCGCTATCACGGATGAGATGATTCAATACGTTCTGAGCGACGCTCACCTTGCCGTTGCCAGGTATTGAAGAATACGATGAAGACCGCCAACACAACGCCCAATTGGAGAATGACGCTTGAATACAAGCGTAATTCGGGTTCCCAAGAATGAATTTCAACTGAAACAACCTCGCCTTCCAATTGGAAATAGACCAAGTGATTTTCAAGAACCTGCGGGCTCCATTGGTCGTTTTTGTCTATGGTTAATGGTTGAGTTGTATTGGTTCCTAAGGTCGTAAAATAGATTTCCCGATCAATGTATTCGTCCCGAGGAGCAAGTGGATTGTAGAAATCACGAGCCGCCCAAGCCAGAATCCCATTTCCAATCGAAGGGTCGGAGACATGGTATTTTGGATTGCTACCCAACCACTGCATTGCCGTTGAACGATTGTAGACAACAAGCCGGTCTGTTGCGCTAACGTTTACGGTTACTGCGAGGTATTCGCGGTTGAAAGCAATATCAACAATTGAGGCATTGGGCATATCGACTGGAGTGCCCCACTCCTCCAAAATAGCGTCCTCTTCCTCATCCGCTGTGGCGTTAATGAAGTATTCAGTTTGCCCGATGACTCCCATTTGAATGATGGTAACCGAGGAAGCCTTGTCGGATGTTACAAAGGCGACTTCAGAACCAGAACTCGCTAAATTAATCACAGATTCAAACGGTTCAATAGGTACTGAAAGCGAGGAGCCGTCCAAATTCATGCCTTGTATTACCCCCTCATGAACGAACACTACAGCGAGATTGACACCATTATCAACCAACATCAACTGGTCCGGTTGCGCCATTTCGTTTGAATGAAGGAGGGCTTCCGGTTGCTCAACATCAACCACGGAAAGGTGGGTTGAATTTGCAGCGACCAATGTCGTCCCAGAAATAGCGTATGGAGCGTCAATATCAACATCAACAGCTGTAATTTCATACGGCTTTGACCCCGAATCGGAGAGATTGTGGACCAAAAGTACAGCCTCTCCACTTTGATTGTCCAATGTGACCAGCCAGCCGTCAACAGCAGCTGCGCCTTCAGGAGCCTCAACACCACCTGCTGGCAAAGCACTGTGAGTGAGGTCCCAAGTGATGACCGATGAAACGATAATCAAGATGACGAAGGCCATCCGTCCTGTTTCTCTGCTGGTTGGAGAACGGTATCGGACGAAGGTTGACTTTGCCTTGGTCTTGACAAAATTAAACGCGTCTTTTGGCTTTGTCAACACCGTGACAATACGGGCGTTCATCGTCCGCTCATCAAAGAATTTCCACCAAGTATTGGAAGTGCGATCGGCCAATGAAACGGCAGCACCAGCAATCAACATCCCACCGATGATATCGAGGAACCAATGGATTCCAAGGTAAATGATGGTAAAGGCTGTCACTACTGTATAGAGGAACACCGTATGCCGGTACCGGTTCCACCTTCGGTCATCATCGAACCTTGTTAGACACAACCATACTGCAAAGGGGATACCAATGTGAAGTGATGGCATACCGTTGGTAAAAGGGTCAATTCGTCGGAACCAATCTTCAATTTCTGGAGTGAGTGTATAAGCCAAAGTTTGCATTTCGGGGATCGTGTCACCCGTAACTCTCACGTTGAAGAACAGATAGAACGGTACAGCAAGAATGTAGACCCAAGCGATGGACAAGGTGACTCGGTCAGCAAGCCAACGGTCGTCAAAATAAGCAAAGTAAAAGATTGAAACATAACAGATGAACATGAATCCTGCAACATAAAAATGAGTAAGGAAGGTGGTGAGCCATGGTGAAAGAAAAGTTTGTTGAACCCATAAGGCAAGGTTGCCTTCTATGGCCCAAACATACGGAGTCATATCCAGGCCCGTGCTCGCCATGAGCACACGGTCAATTTGGTCAAGAGCATCTTTGGCATTGTAAATGGCAAATACAATGAGAATGTGAACCCAATATCTTCGGAAAAAATCAACAAAAGGTGGAAGAGAGATGTTGGCCCATGGGGGTTTGAATACAGGCAAAAGAATGACGCCAAGTGCAAGGGCACTTATCATCCAAGTGAGATAGACGCTCTGCACCTGTCATCAACTCCAATCAATGGTCGGCGAGTCCTGTTCAATAATGCGTCGTTGATTTTGAGCGGATGATGTTGAATTACCATACTCCATGAACGTAGGGTTTTCCCCGGTCTGGGTCTTTACGGAGCGCTAAATCATAAATTCGTTCAAAGCGATAGATGCCACTGGAGCAACCCGTCTGCCATTCAAAGGCAAGAGCATATTTTCCAATGGTGCGAACTTGAGGCTTTTCAGGTGGATGTGCCTCAACCTGGCGGCGGAGAATCTTGCTTGTTTCATCCTCGTTACGCATTGGTGAGCATTTTGCACACGGGCAAGCGTGACGTAAGTCGTCGTATGATACGACATAAGACGAATCGTTCTCGTAGGTCAAGACCATTTCCGTGGTCTTTCGTTCCAGCTTTTTGAGAGTGGGAAGTTCCGTGCTCATCAATTCACCTCAAACGATTTCCAAACCACCATCTGAGCCATCAAGAAGTTGTTCTTGGATCGCTGTGACTACTTTCTCAAACGCAATGGCTGAAGCACCTTCTGGTTCGGAAACAATACGATGAACGCCATCATCTCCTCCTCGCACAAAGCCGGGGTCAAATGGAAGCGCCCCGAGGAACGGAACACCAAACTCCTCGGCCGTCGCTTTGCCACCGCCTTCTTTGAAAATATCCAAGGTAAATTGGAATTTCCCTGCATCGTCTGCAGTTGCTTTGATGGTTGCTCCACCAGGCCCTTTGATGGCAAGGTTGCTTCCAGGCTCTGCAGTTCCTTGGACAGTATATCCACTCATGTTCTCTACAACTCCAAGAACGGGAACCTTTAGAGATTCTGAAAATGTAATCGACTTACGGCTATCCATCAAAGCAACCTGTTGAGGAGTGGTAACGATAACCATTCCATCAATATCAGGAAGTGATTGGGCTACAGTAAGGGGTTCATCAGAAGTGCCGGGAGGGAAGTCGATAACCAAGTAGTCAAGTTCACCCCACTCTACATCACCGATAAATTGCTGGATCGCTCCCAGTTTAATTGGACCTCTCCAAACGACCGGGGTGTCTTCGTCCTCAAGTAAGAAGGCCATGCTGATGACTTTGACTCCAAGGTGGCCTTGTGCTGGATGAATGCGCTTGTTTTCAACATGAAGTCTGCGACCATCAAGACCCATCATTTTCGGAACATTGGGCCCCGTAATATCAATGTCAAGAATTCCAACTCGGTAGCCTTGCTGAGCAAGAGAAAGCGCAAGTCCTGTGCTCACAGTAGATTTGCCCACGCCCCCTTTGCCGGACAAAACCATGATTTTGTGTTTGATTTTACGACCAATCTCTTCCATTGACATCTTGCGCTTCATTTGCGCATATGCCTGTTCCATCTGTTTTTGCTCTTGAGGCGATGGAGTGGTAGCTGGAGTTGACTCGCCAGTGCTTGGCGAATTGAGGGTTACGGGGGAATCGGCCATGGTTTTACGAATGAACTGGGCTACTTCAACCCACCCACGAACTGAGGACGGAATACGAGGGCTGCCGAGAGAGTTATCGGTTTAGCAAACCATCAACACCAGCATGAATGATGACGGTCGGAACAACGACCGAAATGATGGGCAACACGCTCCAGTCCATCCCTCCATACGCCCAAGCGAGACCAAACGACAAAGGAAGTGCAACCATGAACGATAAGCGATTTATTTCGCGGCGGAGTGCACGGGGTTTAGTTGGGCCGATCAAGATGGAAAAAGGGCCAAAAAAGATGATTTGGAAGGTTATCGCGGTCGCAATGAGGCGAAACAGAACATCCAGGTTCATTGCTGCGGCCACAATATGACTGAGAAAAAGCATGGAGAAAAGGCAACAATTTAGCAACAGGGCAGGCTGTTTCACAATATTCACTTGAGGCCTACCTATGTCAATCCATTCCTCGTTATTCTCTTGTCCAAGAGTTGATATGCTGCTTGTCATTGTATTGCAACATGAAAATCCTCTTTGTTTGCGTTGGCAATTCATGCCGCTCTCAGATGGCAGAAGGCTTGGCTCGTTCCATGGGCCATGAGGCTTCATCGGCTGGAACCCATCCCGGTCCTGCTGTCGCCAAGCATGCGATCACCGTCCTTGAGCGAAGGGGAATTTCAACCGCAGGATTGAGCCCAAAAAGCGTTGATGGTTTTCAGTCAAGTGATTTTGACATGGTTATTTCAATGGGTTGTGGTGTTCATTGCCCAGCGATGAAAATTGATGAAGATTGGGGCCTTGAAGACCCCGTTGGACAATCCTACGAGGTTTACGAAGACACGGCGGAGGAGATCCTACGGCGTTTGCAGTTGTTGGGAAATCATTCCTCTTCCGCTTGAGGAACATCACCAGAGCCTGTGAGATTAATTTTCAAGACACTTACAGTTCTCATCTTCCCTTCATCGGTCGGAAGCTCTTCTGAACCGCATTCAAGATGTTCGATGGCAACTGTTTCCGGAAGACCTTGAGCGATGTGACCGTTACGACGACGGCAAACTTCCGCCACGTCAACTGCGCGGGAGATCGTGGCGCCACGAGCAACGAGTTGAATGGCTCGCTCTCCCTCTTCCA
This sequence comes from Methanobacteriota archaeon, assembly GCA_002726495.1. GTDB lineage: Archaea > Thermoplasmatota > Poseidoniia > Poseidoniales > Poseidoniaceae > Poseidonia. The sequence continues at coordinate 76,938 of PBTH01000009.1, forward strand.
TCGCCATGACAACAGCACGAACATAGGCGTGCAATGGTTTCTTTCCGATGAAGATAATTCTGCGTTCTTCTGACATGGTATTCCAATTCCTTTGGGGGCCGACCCATCACATAATGTTTGAGTGACAAAAAAAACCCGTTAACGATGCAATAACTTGGATTTTTAGTTGATATGCGCGAGCCGAGACTCGAACTCGGGTTCAAGCGTTGGCAACGCCCGGTGATAACCACTACACTACTCGCGCTTGTGCTTTGCGACCGAGCCGGAGTTTAAACGATTGTCGGCCTCGCCATTTGAAGGTTCATACCAGCGAACCACTGAATCCTCCTCATGTTCACATACATTGCAAAAAGAAGCGTTTGCAATTTCTTCATAGAGATTCCACGACTCATGAAGTAAATGAATACAACGGGTCCTCTTGTGTATGCGGGCGAGCACAACCGTGGCGTTGTATACGGCCTACAGCGGCCCTTGTCAACATCCAAATTATGTATAGGGTGCCCAATATAACCCTATCGAACATTACATACCCCAGTATGCATTGGAAGCAAATTTGGTTAACAGCCATCCCAAAATGAATAATTATAATTACTAAGTATTCTGTGTAAAAAAGGGAGGAGTGTTCATTTCTTGCAATTGTGTAGAACGGGATGAGAATCTATGGAACATTGAAGAAGATACCGAAAATCATCCTGATTGGTCATGCATTGAATGCACTGGATGTGGAAATCAATGGCTGTATCACAATGTTGGCGATAGAAGGGCAGTCATTGTAGCAGATTGGGAAAGAACAGGTTGGAGGCTGTTCGTTTTCTGTCCTTTTGATTTAGAATGCGGTGGGCACTATCTTGAACCAGCAGGCTTTGAGATATCTCTTCTTGCACCCAATGGAGATGGGATTCACCCTCGGTTAACTGGGGGATATTATCTTAATGATTTACCGAAGGAATTTTTCCTTGAGTCTGATTTTTTCGCAAACGGGCCATGTGATCTCATCATCGAGAACGCCCACCTAAGAAGGGCAACTGAAACCTCCTTGGCTCAAGTGTATGATAAAGATCAATTGCGAACACTGTTCGATAGGATGAATGGTCAATTGCGCATCTTTGAATTTCCAAACACATTGACAGGGAGAGCTAGATTAGAATCAGGAATAGAGACATCGAGAAGACTACCAGAAAATGAACGGATGACAAATGTTGAAAGGGCGGTAGCAAAGTCTCGAGACCCTGAGGCTGTCTTGGACTTCACCTTGAGGCGACGAAGCGTTCTGTTAAGACGATTTGACCCCCTGCCTAAAATTGAAGTCGAGGATGGATTGGAACGATCGAGATTAGCGCTAGAACTCTCTCATGTTGCTGAATACATGGCCGAGATTGGGAATCAAGAGGTAGCCGAATTGCTTTCTCAGCAATATGCCGCTATCCTCGATGCGGTTTCACATGATACTATTGTGATGAACTCAATTGAGGCCATACGTAGGGATTACAACTGCCGATTAAACCCATTGCGAACGGAGAAATATGACCCGCATAGGGTGTCTCAAGAACTTGCCACACAAATTGAAGATGCAGTAGCCATTCTCTCAAGCCGATTTGGGCGAATGCCGGAATTCAATGAAACTGAGTTGACAGGATGTATCAACGGAGAAATCACCGAATTACAGGTATTTGATGAAGAACTACAACTCTTGAACGAATACCGTGCCGTTAAGACAGTTTCTTGGCCTAATGACCCTGAGTCCCAACCGTCCAACGAGGAACTCAAGGCACAATGGATTGCAGAATACGGTTTATTAAATGAGTTTGTGAACATTGAGCAGGAACCGTGGTATTCAGGTAAAGATCATTTGGATGAAATATGCGATGTTAACGATATAGAGAAGCCCCAGAAGAACAAAGAATGGTTTCGATTATTTTTGATTGACAGAGATGTTGAATTGGAAGAACGGCAAGGCGAACACCTCGGCCTTGGAGTTCT
>PBTH01000010.1 GCA_002726495.1 Methanobacteriota archaeon
AATGAGTCCAAAGGCCATCATCGCTTTACGACGGTCATGAATGACCAACCCCATTTTGTAAAACAACCGGTCTTCCAGCATTTTAGGGTCCGTTGCGCCTTCCATGTTCCGGCGAAAAACAAGGTGTATATGAATCGGCGTTTTGGGATTACATTCCCGATAGGACATCAAAGGTGTAAATGAATCCTAAGAACGCGTGAATAAATACCAGATAAATGATGATATCAGCCGCCCTTCCATGTTTGAGTTTTGCAGTAGCAAACGATTCACCAGCCTTTCGCTTATCGCTCGCTTCTCTTCCCATGCGAGTTAAGACGACCATCAGTGCGAAGCCAACGGGCCCCATGTATCCGTGAAGACTTTGAGGGAGTAAATTGGATGTAAAACTTCCATCTGCATACCATCCGCTAACAGCCCTGCCCGTGAATGCAACGAGAATGACAATTCCTGTAGCCCACAACAAACGTTCCCCGTTGCGTTCATGACGTTCCAGATACTGAGCACGAGACTCACCTTTGAGCTCATAGGACTTTTTTCGCCAAGCATACTGCCACCAAATCCACACAACCAAGCAACTGGCAAGCAGTGGATGGAGTAAAAGGGCAATCGTTGGTACAAGTTCCATGATGGTCCTCGTAACTCCGTGGAGGCTTTTGTTCATTGAACTATGTGTTGCTTCCTAACCAAGAACCCAAACATCAGCATCGGTGCATTGAAAGCGGCGCGTATAGGCGCTTCTTCCAAGGGGGCACGCTGTTGGAGGAATCGTACATGGAAACTTGCCTCAAAGCGGCATTCTCCAGACCCATGTCCAACAATGTTCGAGTTGCTACAATGAACAAAGAAGCAGCATGGCAAATGCTCGACAAACCCCTCCGCTCCATTCTTGTTTTCGCAGCTCATGAGACGGAACCACCCGCTCCTGATGATGATGAGGACAATCCCTCGTCCCGCCGCCCTGCTATGCCCCGCCACCGAGGGCGCATGCGTCGTAGTGGCCGTTCAAGTGGTGCCGCTCACATGGATTGGCTGCCCAAACCTGCTGAAATCATTGAGGACGAGCCGTATTCAGTAGCCTTCCAACTGGCCGCCCTCCTCATCCACAAGCAATTGGATGCGGATTCGTGGGATGAAGCATGGGACGTCGAAGAAAGCAATCGTAGAGAGGTCTGTATGTCCAAAGGCGTTCACCCTGTGTGGCACACCGTTGGAGAAAAAACGACATTACTTGGACAATTCATGGCGTTTCCGAAAAGCAAGGCTTCCAAAAAATCGGCAAAGAAATCGTTGGAATCCGAGTTGTTTAGAATCAACCCCGATGACGCAGCCTCCTTGTCTGCGGCACTCCAATTGGCAGCCAAATCCGCAGAAGATGCTGAAACAAAGGTCGCTTTGCAAAAAGTCATCAATCAACTTTCAGGAGGGCGTTCGGTCCAACCCGACCCACATCTGTTGAAACTCAAAGGAAGCATGGCCTTTGTCAGCCTCCTTCTTGCGATTCATTCCAGAACCACGTTGGACAAAGCCACACTCAAGGAATGCACCACTTCAAACGAAGACCTAACAAAAGCGCTTCAGGACCTGGAACACCTCCTCAACGGAACGGTTTCGGATTGGGACAACATGCTGCTCTTGGATGGCGACGATGGTTTGAACCTCGCTCGTCTCCGTTTGGCCTGGTCCCATGCCCCTGCCTCGGCAGAGAACCTCACCTCGCAGCAACTTTCGGACGGCCTTTCGATATTGAACGATGCGGGAATTACCGATTCAGTGGACCGCTTAACATGGTGGCAATTGAAGGCTCTTCACCGCGAGAAGAAAGACAAAGAAGCCATTGAAGTCTTACAAAGTCTCACACTTGATTCTTCGTCCGATGTTTCAGAACTCCTCCCCCTCATCGTTTCACTAAAAAGTGCTGATGCCGAGTCATGGCTGTTGAGTTATATCGACCAATTGGACGATAGCGCGTGGTTCAATATGATCATCCACGATGGTCTTTCAAATGAAGTCAGAACGGTAGTGGCCCAACGTCTTTGTGACAACCAAGGACCATCTTGGGAAGAGGCCAAATCAATCATCATTGATTTGCTCATGGTGGCTTTGGACCTTGAACGTCTCTGCCATGTCTTTTCCCACGATGAAATGCTACCGCTCAGCCATCCATATGAAGCGCTCTTTGTCTCTCATGTAGCAACCGCTCACCAGTCGGTTCATCTGAGTGAAAAATTAACACGATGCCGCCAACAAGCGCTCTTGGCCATTCATGGCTTGGAAGTACCGTCTGTTTTCAGCCCAGTTGCTGAACATCTTCTCCTGCTTCTTGAGGGCATTTACAAAGAGACTCCTGAAGTTGTTGAGGTCATCAATACCAAGACGGCACTTCAAGCATATTCGCCCATAAAAGCCGCTCTTTCGCAGAGCGGCAGTGGAGGAGTTGTCAGTCCAACCAGCATCAAGAAGATGCGCAACAGCCTCTCGGAACTTGACCTCTCACCGATTGAACACCGCCTCTTTGAGGTTATTTTAGTCACATTGACCATGAATGGACTGTTGCAAAATTACCACATCGGTTTGGCTCGCGCTGAAAATGTAACCGCAGTGGATGAATTGATGAACGATTCCTCGCTTCCAATACGTTTGATCCCGTCGTTTTCCTACCTCGTCCTGGAACACGACCTTGGCCTTCCGCATTTCGTGGAATGGTATCAACAAGCCGACCCCCGCTCCCCTTGGGCGCCCTTGGCTCGAGCAGCTTTGTTTGCATCACAAGAAGACGAATTGAACTCAGCGCGAGAGTATTCAAGGGCGGCTGAATTGTTTACTGCGACCTCATTGAGCGATAAGAACCAGGAAGGAAACGGTGAAGACGATGATTCCATTCTCGCACTCCCCATCACTCTGTACCGTAAATCATTGATCCATTATGCACATGCTAAGCATTGGGATGAAGCGATTGGGTTGCTCAATAAGGTGCCTGCATTGAAAGGGGCCATTACAGAACGATTCAAACTCTACCTCAATGTATGTCATACTGCTACATCAGATACTGACGAAGCGACCCGCCTTATTCGCCGGTTTGTTCAACGAAAGCAGACCTATGAAGAAGAAGATGTTGAAGGCAACGTCATTGAAAAATCAAGGACCATTTATCTTGAAGAGGAATTGGACCTGTTACGAAACTATCCGTATGAGAAAGCGCATGTTCTTCCAGCAGACCCATTCCTTGGTCGTGTAACGGCAGCCTCTACTCGCATTAGCAAGGACAACCGACGGTCCCGTAATCAATATGAGAATCTATTCCGTCAAGCCATGATGGTGAGTTCACCTTCGATGAATGAGGTTTACGATATTGCAAAATCAGCGGCTGAGGACGGAGCATTTGAGGGGCTGATGTACCTTGAACGCGCTCAGAACTCCTCCAAGTTTGCCATCACCGACCGGCAACGTCTTGCCGGAGTTGAACAGACCTTGTTCTCTCAATACAAGGAGAGCATCCCTACCTCAAAGCGACGCTTTTTGCACAATCTAAAACTTGCTCCGCTCGTCATTCTTGATACGAATATTTTGGTTGACGCTTTGGTGCAGAAAGTCTACGAACACATGAATTTGGTCTTTGGTGCAAATGTGAATATCATCGGAAGCAACCGATTCCACGACGTTTTGCGACATCATGCCTCCTCAAAGCAACTCCATTTGATGATTCCTGACGATGTCCGTGGTGAACTGAAACAATTCGCTAAAGACAACCGCATTAGTCACCGATTCAGTAGCGCGATGATCGCTACAGAAACACTCGATAAAGCACTTAATGAAACCGTTCTTCTCGGTCTTGTTGATGAGGTTCTTGCAGAATACAATACCTGGACGCCTACATCAAAGATGTTGGAATCATTACCGGACAGTTCTGACAACTTGACCAACTTCTTGAAAAAGCACACAGATGTGTTTACCGACCTCACGGAATTGAAACAAGCCCGCGGCCCCACTTACCGTACAACCATGGATGGACGCCACATCTACCCTGAAGCAACCGACTTGGATATTTACCGACTCGCAACACACCTTGCAAGTCAACCCCTGCCCGAAATCGGTGCAGTTTTGGTAGCGACCATGGACGGAGATTTCACGCTTCTTGACCGTGCTATTGAAGAAAAATTCGGCTTCAGTGTCGCAAAGAACCATCGCACATTGAAGCCTTGGCTCAAACTCTCACTAAAGTGAAGGCTGCTATCGTTGAAACAGATAACGATGTTCAATCGTGAGGCTCTTTCTATTGGGCCATATCACATGTGAGTGATCATTTCTTTACCGAAAGCGCTGCATGACAACAGCGTTGCATCGTCCATGAGGCGTTCAAAGTCATAGGTCACGGTTTTGTTGGAAATGGCTCCTTCCATTCCCTTGACGATGAGGTCAGCAGCATCTTTCCAGCCCATATGGCGCAGCATCATTTCGGCAGAGAGAATAAGAGAACCGGGGTTCACCTTGTTTTGTCCAGCATATTTTGGAGCAGTTCCATGGGTTGCTTCGAAGATTGAGATTCCAGAATCGTAGTTGATGTTGGCGCCTGGTGCAATACCGATGCCTCCAACCTGTGCAGCAAGGGCGTCTGAAATGTAATCGCCGTTGAGATTCATGGTTGTCAAAACACTGTATTCTGCAGGACGGGTGATGATTTGTTGGAGCATAGCATCCGCGATGACATCTTTGATGAGAATGGTGTTGCCTGTCATTGGATTTTCAAGGGTGCACCACGGGCCTCCGTCAAGTTCGGTCGCTCCGAATTCGTCCTTTGCAATGGCGTAGCCCCAGTCTCTAAAGCCACCTTCAGTGAACTTCATGATGTTCCCCTTGTGAACAAGTGTAACACTTGGTTTGTCATTTTCAATGGCATATTGGATGGCCGCTCGAACGATACGAGCAGTCCCTTCTTGAGATACAGGTTTAATTCCGATTCCAGATGTTTCAGGGAAACGTATCTTGGAAACTCCCATTTCATTTTGCAGGAAATTGATGACCTTCTTCACCTCGTCGCTTCCAGCCTCCCATTCAATTCCAGCATACACATCTTCGCTGTTTTCACGGAAAATAATCATGTCAACATCTCCGGGTGCTTTGACTGGAGAAGGCGTTCCATCGTACCATCGTACTGGGCGAACACAAGCATAGAGGTCCAATTTTTGTCGCAGAGCAACATTGAGGGAACGGATGCCACCGCCAACGGGCGTGGTCAATGGTCCCTTGATTGAAACCAAACCGTTTCGCATAGCGTCGAGAGTAGCTTGTGGGAGCCATTCACCTGTTGCATTGAACGCCTTTTCTCCGGCGAGAACTTCCTTCCAAACGATCGTTTTCTCTCCACCGTATGCTTTGTGAATTGCAGCATCTACGACGCTCATCATTACAGGTGTGATGTCAACACCGATTCCATCACCCTCAATGTAGTGTATAATGGGGTCGTTTGGTACGCTTAGTTGACCGTTTTCCATGGATACTGGTGTTCCTGACATGTCTCTCAGCAGAACCCACATGCATCTCCTTCAAGAATCAACCGCCCTTAGCATCTGCATGCACGGAAGAGTAGAATGGGTGGAAGGGTCGCAAGCATTTGGGCTCAATGACTCGGGAGACCGCCTTGATTTTGACTGGGATGACGGCCCTACTCCGATGCAGGTGACGCTCCAAATGATCGGTCTGTGCTCAATGGCGGACGTTGTGCTTGGCCTCAAAGAGCGAAATTTCGACAAGGTTTGGGTAGAGATGGATGCTGAGCGTGCTTCAGGAACGCCTCGCGTGTTCACATCAATTCATCTTGAGTACCATGTTCGTGGAGATGTTCCGCTCAAACTTGTTGAGCGAATCGTGCAGAAAAGTCATGAGAAATACTGCAGCGTATCTCATATGTTCAATGAGAAGATCACCATCACGCACAGCAGTGCCGTACACTCGCCTTCAGAAGCTTGAAGGACGCCCTTGTTGCATCAGTGCGTTGGTGAGTGCTTTTGCTAATGATTGGTAGAGCGGTATCCAGCCTTGATGGAGGCTCTTTGGAGGTTCCATCGGCGTCCATGTGTCTCCCGAGGCCTTTACCGTGGCAAATGGCCTGATTTGTTCGCCGCCCATTTCAATGATGAGCGAAAGATGGTATGCATCTCGATCTTTTTGAATATGGGTTGAGTCAAGGTTCACGCTTACGTTTTCTGTTGGTAGTGATTCGTGGAGTTGTGCATCACCGAGCGTGTCTTTAACGAGGATTGCAAGCAATTCTTCCACAGGAACACTTGGGGATGAAATCGCTCCGAACAACAGTGGTTCTTCTTCCTCATCATCATCGTCCATGAATGCTGCAAGCGGATCGGTAGGGTCAATATGGAGTGCAGAACTCAAATTGTTGGCAACAGGTGCATCCTCGATGGGTGCATTCAAACCTAGAGCGGCATAGATGTCAAGGTCATCATCATCTTCGTCCATTGTCAACAACGGTTCTTCACTGAACATGACCTTTCATCGGTTCTCTTACTAATTAAAAGATAGTTTTTCCCGAACCCTCCTGCATCAAGATATTGGAGCTTGTTAACGCGCCAAGGAAAGCATTCAAGGAGAACGGGCGAGAAGGTGAGGCATGGGCATGGTTTTGCGAGGCCTTGCGGCACTTGTGATGTTGACCGCATTGCTTCTACCTACTTCTGTTAGCAGTACGCCATACGGAGTTGGAAATGAGGCCAACGAAGGCTGCCTTTGTCACACCCCTATGGACGAAACCAAACTAAGTGTGGACGGTTTTCCTTCCAAATACGAAGCCAATACAACCTACGAAATGACACTCTCTATCTCAAGTCCTGTAGGGATTGAGACGAACCAATCTCAAGGAGGTTTCCGAATGACGGTTTCAAACGGAACATTGCTGTTCAATGATACGGAGGCTCAAGAGATGGATGGTGGATGGACACATCTTGAAAACGGGACATACCAGCGTTCTTGGGATTTCTCTTGGACCTCTCCAGATGATAATTCAAGCCGAACCGAATTTACTGTCCATGGTAATGCAGTAAACGGTAACGGGCTGCAAACTGGAGATGGCTGGAGTACATATTCAATCGTACTTCCAGGAGTCGAGCATGACGGTGACCTCGCCGAAAGGGCTGGGTTGAATGGGCTTGGCACTTATGACAAGGTGTTGCTTCTTGTAGGTCTTTGTGCCCTAGTAGGGATGCTTTGGTCAGTCAATCGTTCTTGATCAATTAACAAACTCAATCTGTCTGTTCCTTAATGCTCGAAGTTGACGGTTCTCAGTCGCCCCATGAATTTGGTCGCTCTTAACGCCTGTTAACACCAACATGACGCGTATTTCATCGGAGAGTGATTCATCCACAGCCGCTCCCCAAATGATTTTGGCATTTGGTGAAATTTGTTCTTGGATAAGTTGAGCGCACCGTTCCGCTTCGCCCAAGGTAAGATTGTTCCCTCCGACAACATTGATGAGAGCACCTCGGGCGTCACTCATGTCAAGTTCAAGTAACGGTGAATGCAATGCTTCCATTGTTGCCGCCTCCGCTCGCCCAGGTCCTTTTGCAGCACCCAGTCCAATCATTGCGACACCGCCTCCTGAGTTGATGACTGCCTTGAGGTCCTCAAAGTCAAGGTTGACCATTCCGTCGGTTGTAAGCAACTCAGTAACGCCAGTAATAGAGCGAACGAGCAATTCGTCTCCGACTCTAAATGCACTTGCAATTGGTAAGTCTTTGACCCCTTCTATCTCCAATAAGCGTTCATTTGGTATGACAAGAATAGTGTCGCAGTGCTCTCGCAATCGTTCAAGACCCCATTCTGCATTTTGTTTTCTAAGTGAACCTTCTGATTTGAAGGGATAGGTTACAACAGCGATTGTCATTGCGCCTTGAGCCTTGGCGAGGCGAGCGATATGACCCGCAGCCCCGGTTCCAGAACCACCGCCCATCCCTGCAGTAATAATCGCGAGTTGTGTATCGTTGGTAATCCTACGAAGTACCATTTCAGATTCAAGTGCGGCAGCTTCGCCCTTTGTAGGGTCGCCCCCTGCTCCACGTCCTCTTGCCGTTCTTCCAATCAGTACTTTCTCTTGGATGGGCGATTGAAGAAGGGCTTGTGCATCCGTATTGATGGCGTATCCAGTTACGTAAGAGGATTCAAACAACCCTTCCTCAAAGAGTCGATTGATGGCATTGCAACCTGCACCCCCCGCTCCATAAACACGGATTCGTGGCTGGAGTGATTCAAGCAATGCTCGCAGTTCTTCTTCTGATCCTTGGTCGGGTACTTGGGTATGGGTCACGACGCGTTGCTCGTCGTCTGACAGTTCAAGTACACGTTCAATTAAATGGCGCATGGACCTTATTCTCGTTGAAGAGAATTTGAATGTGCCGCCCACAACAAGGGGTCCCAAGGCTGTTTGAAGCCCTTAACCAGATAACCGTCAGTCACGTAGGCCTTCTTCTGTGACTTGATAGACACACTCGCCATCAGGCAAGTTGGGTGAATCGACCAACCGTGCGATGCGTCGACCGCCCTTGGCCTTGCGAAGGTAGAGTCGGAAGGTACTGGCGTGAGCGAGGATGTGACCGCCAATTGGCTTGGTTGGGTCTCCCCACATTGCATCGGGCTTTGAATGGACCTGATTGGTCACGAGCACCATTGCGTTGTTGATGTCGGCAAGTTGTTTCAGGTCTTTCAAATGGCTGTTGAGTTTTTGTTGTCGACGAGCAAGCATTCCTCTTCCGATGAACTCTGCTCTGAAGTGGCTTGTGAGGGAATCAACGATGATCATTTTCACATTGAGTCCCTTGCTCATTCGCTTGATTTCGTCTGCGAGTAGCATTTGGTGAGCCGAGTTGTAGGCGCGCGCTACATGGATTCTTGATAGAACATATTCGGGGTCAACACCATGGCCACGAGCCATCTGTGTGATTCGCTCAGGGCGGAAGGTATCTTCTGTATCGATGTAGAACACATCGCCATCAAATCCACCTTGTTCAAGAGGCATGGTGCAATTCACTGCCAACTGATGTCCAATTTGCGTTTTCCCACTACCGAATTCTCCGTAAACTTCTACCAGTGCTTGGGTTTCAAAACCTCCTCCAAGTAAGTCGTCAATGGATTGAACCTTTGATGATAATTTCTGGACTTCACGTCGTCGCTCGAGTAGGGCGTCTCCAGAAACGAATCCTCCGATGTTGGCCATTTTCTTTGCGGCTGCAATAATTTTACCGGCGACACCCTCGCCGAGCTCGGCTTCTTCTGCAAGGTCTGCTGGGGACATCACTGCCAACGCTAGGAGTTCTTCAAAACCGGCTTCTCGCAATTTTTCAGCGGTTGCAGGACCAACACCAGGCAGGTCCTCGATGGTGACTTTCTCCTCTTCTTCTTCTGGCATTGCTTCTTCCTCTAGTGCCTTAGGACTTTCATTCTTTTCAACTTCAATGCTGACTTTTTTCTTACCTTTTGATGCCATTTCTGTTCACTTCCGTTTGAGATGAGCAGGCTTCCATATATGAACCAACGATGGACGGCGCGTAAAAAACTAGTAGAATAAAGCAAGATATTCGGTGTTGGATTGGCTCGCAATGCTGCGATTATTTCACTTTTCGTTTTGATTTAGCAGTTGTGAAAGTGAATTTGGCTAAGAATCCGAATCTTCAGCAGAGAATGGATTTGGTTCGGATTCCAACGGTTCGTACAGGACGATGACCGTATGAGCGATGTCAATTCGCTCGTCGTTGCCATCAGTAGTATCGACGGTTACCTCAAGAGCCCAATCACCGCCAACCAAATTGTATTGTGAATGCGTCCAACCCCCATCATCCCCCTCACCGATTTGCTCGGTATGGAATGCTTGTTCTTCCCCATCTGGGTTGTTGATGTGCCAAGTAACGGTAATGGCCGGGCCCGGCGGGAACGAATTCCTGTTTGTGATGGTAGAATCAATATCGATTTTTTCAGGAACGGGACAATCACAATCTGGCGTTGTCGGTATCAGCATTTGAGCGGGATTGTTGGTATTCGTTTGAGTCCACTGAACCTGTTTATCAATACGAATTTGCAAAGTGATGGTTTCAGTATTATCGCTCTCATCCGTTGCGGTGAGCACGGCAGAAAACATTCCGTGGGTTTGGTAGGTGTATGAGATTTCAGCTTGTTCGTTGGCATTGACTTCTATGGTGTTGGAGCCGTCGTCGTCATCTCCGGGGTCATAACTGAAGGATTTCATGTTTCCAGCTTTCGATGTCACGCGTGCGAAATCAAACGACAACTCAACACCGTTCTGCGAAAGCGTTGCTCCATTTTGTACGACTTCTTCAATGGTTCCGGACGTGGACTCATAGTAAACTTCCATATCGATTGGATTTCCATTCGAGTTTTCTCCGTCTCCGGTTAAGCATCCCGATAGTGCGCATGAGATCAACATTGCAAGCAACAACCAAGGCCGGGTTGAAATCACTCGCATGAGTAGGGGTAGATGCTTCAAGTTCATCAAATAAGTGGAAATACGAGATTTTTGAGTAGCGTCGCTTATCGGTGGATTCAAAACAGTGAACAGTGGCCGAATGTTTAGCGAGGTGGGGTAGTCTGGATATCCCGTCGGGCTCATAACCCGGAGATCGATGGTTCAAATCCATCCCTCGCTACCATCAACCGTACTGATAATAGTCGTGCTTCGGCTTAAGATTGTCAAGGGCTGACTGAAGCCGTTCGTTGGCTGCTTGTTCTCCAGCGAGAATTGCTGCTTGTTGTCGTTTGAGTTCATCAAGACGCTGTGAACATTGTTGACCATGTGATGGAAGTTGTTCAATGGCGAGGGAAAGTGCGCTCATGACCTCATCGAGTAAGACGGGTGGAGCATGTTCTGGATTGAGTTGAAAGGCGCCGCTGGTTTGAATGACAGCTCCAGCAGAATCAATTCCAGCGATCAATCGCTCGACGTGTTTTTTGTTAGCGATCAGTTGGACTGCAGCGATTGCAGCCGGTAAATGGCCAGCAACCAAAGATTCGCAGGTGGCAAATGATTTCTTTGCTGCGCCAGTCTTCCCAGCAGCTGCGAAAAGGCGCCCGGCTCTTAGGTAGTCTTCATGCTCAGGTTGCATTGAAGCGAGCATGGCAGGAGCATTTTTTACCAGTATTTTTTTCAGTATTTTTCGTTCTTTATGCATGCGTTTGATGGCCGAAGCGCTTTGGTTTGCCTTACCTCGTAACAAGTAAACATCGCACATCAAACGCAACCCCTTTACAAAGAATATTTGTTGTTGAGGGTCACGTTTTTTGTTGGCCATCATCATGTCACAAAACTGAGTTGCCATGACTTCGGAAAGTTCCAATCTCCCTTCTTGCATGTAACGCTCTATTTGCAAGAGCGTTTGCGAAGGGTCTTGCATACCAAACATAGCAACATTCAACCCTAACGGTTCTCTCCTATGATGCCTTTCATTCATTGACCCTCTCACCTCTTTATACACAAGATGAGCGAGCAATGGTCATGAGCGAAGCGCCCATTTTGGCGATATCGGGGACTCCCGGCGTTGGTAAAACCAAACTCTGCAGTTTTCTCAACCTGTCAGGTTTTACTGTTGTTGATTTGAAGGAACTTGCCCAAACTCACGGATGCTTGGGAGAAGAGGACCCCAAGGACGGGGCTGCGCCCATTGACATTCATGCTTTGGCGGATGCTTGGAATCCGGCTGAAAATGAAAAAATAGCCATTGACGGCCATCTCTCTCATCTGCTTCACGTCGACGGGATTGTTTTGTTGCGCTGTGAACCATCAATTCTAGAGCAACGGCTCTCCTCCAGGGGTTATGATGAGCATAAAGTCAGGTCCAATGTTGAATGGGAAATGACGGCAGGGCATTGGTCTGAATTGATTGAATTCGAAGTTGAATTGCCTGTACTGGAGATGGATACGACCTCGCATTCTGCTGAGGAATTGTCTGCAACTGTTTTGGCTTGGGTTGAGGGTGGATGTGAATCTCTTCCACTTGAAAAAGCCGTTCTTGAAGCCATTGATTGGCTCTCATAATCGCACATTCTTCACCCCGCATTCCACAAACCATAACATGCGAATGGAGGTGGAAGGAGCATGGCCCTTGAGAAATTACGCCGCCGCTGGGAAACTGCTCTTGGGCCGTTGATGAACATCGCATCCAATGTTTCTCCGATAACTGTGACGTGGCTCGCACTGCCGTTTGGTGTTGCAGGCGGGCTTCTTGCCATGTATGCTCCAGACGATTCGGCAGGCGGTTGGTGGATGTTGGGTGCCGCGTTAATGATTGGTTTTGCCATGATTTTTGACGGATTGGACGGTTCACTCGCACGGGCAAAAGGGCAAGTGACCCGTTGGGGAGATTACCTTGACCACACCATTGACCGTATTCTCGATTCCACATGGGTTGTTTGTATCAGTGCCTCTGTATTTGTGAATGACTTGGCACTCGGTTTTGCTGCGGCCCTCCTCACATTGCTTGGCTCCTACATGGGAACGCAAGCACAAGCCGTTGCTGGGACGCGCAATTACCGAGGATTTTCTCGCGCCGACCGAACAGTTCTCACCCTTCTCTCACTGGTGGTCATGGGAGGTATGCTCCTCATGGGAATCACGACCTCTACGATGTATCCAGCTCCCTTTGACCATATTGCAGTGAATCCATTGAGTTTGATCGTATTCATTTCTGCCTTGGGAGGGATCTGGACCTTTTTGGTTCGTTTCAAACAGGCACAAGGGGACATCCAAGCCATCGATGCCGAGGACCCGCTACCTCAGCCGAACGCAAAAACACAAGATGAGTCATCTGAAAACCGGTGAGGTGAAAACGCTTCATGTATGGGCCGTTTTTACGCCTGAGAAGCGACATAGTCATAACGGACCAATGCTACATAGATACTGATGGGTAGTCCAACGGCTGAACGAAGTGGCATTCAACGCGCCTTTTTCTTGACCTTGTGCATGGTGTTAGCAACCTTGCCTTTGTCTCATGTACAAGCGGTAGATATGGGCGACCCTTACAACCTTCAAGCCCAAGGAATTCAGGCTACATTTGACTCAACCACCGAGACCACGGTCATCACATGGCAGAACATCGATTCTTCAGGTTCTGAACTGCAGGGCATGTTCAGTGCGACCTACAACCTGTACCGACACACTTCGCCCATTGATGCGACCAATGTAGGTACACTTACTGCATTCACAACCGTACCGGTCTGTGATGTAGGTGCTGCATCTCAAAACCCATTCAATTGCCAAGCATCATCACACGCTGGCCATTCCGTCTCCTCTCTTGTTGCCCCTGGAACCAATGGAAGTTTCTATTACGCAATTACTACAACTCTATCCAACGGAACAGAAGCGGGTGAGTTCCACATCAACGGCGCGCACATTGACGCCCCAGTCGTCGAAATCACCACGGCTGTTTACACCCCTTACATTCTATCGGCAACCTTTGATGCATCAACCAGTAAGACAACCATCAACTGGGTCAATTACAACACCTTCTCCCAAACGCTTCCAGAGACTGGACCTGATGCCTTAACCATCCGTCTGTGGCAAACGGATTACCAAATGACCCGCCTTCTCGGACCTTCATTGCTCACCTCTGAAACACCGATTGCTGAACTGAGTCCCACGACCACTTCGTATGTTGTTGATGTTCCAGCCGAGACACAACGAGATAGTTACTATTCCATCACCTACTTGCTCCCCAATTACACTGCCCCCGGTGTCAACTATGAGGATGTCCGCTTCCTTGCACAGAACACGATGACGGACCCTGTTGTTGAGGACAATCTACCGCCTGCACAACCCACGCTCTTTAGCGCGCAATTCGAAGCGGAGCCATTGACAGGATCAGGCTATACCAATCTTTCATGGGGCGATGTTTCTTCCGAAGTTGGAGAGACATACCGTGTTTACCGTTCGGATCAACCGTTTTCAACCATCCTACGAAACGACGTTGAATTGATTGTCAAGGATATCCTAGAGGGAATTGGGTCCTACCGAGTCCCAGTACCACAAGGTTACCTTGGTTACTCGTACTATTGCGTGGTCACCGTTGATGAAAACGGCGTGATCAATACCGCAACTGATTCAACTTCGTGTACCAACTCAATCGAGGAGAATGCCTTTTTCAATTGGGTAGCGGAACCTACGAATGTTCAAGCGGAGTTCTTGGGAGAGCGAACAACTCGTGTTACTTGGAACGACCAAATGGGCGTTGAAGGGGAAATCTATCACATCTGGCACGGCACGTATCGCGTTTCAGGTTCACAATTTGTAGAAAACCAGTCGTTGACATGGCTTGGTACAGTTTCAGATGGTGTTGGTTCGTTTGATGTAACCGTTCCCGACGACGAATACCGAACCAATCAGTTCTACTTCGTCACCTCTGAAGCCCTTTATGGAAATGTCAACGGTACCTACCATTACACTCAACTGATTCAGAATTACGACCAGGTGCTGTTTGAAGACACCCGTGCCCCAAATCCCCCTCGTATCAAGCAAGCCTACACCATCGGGGCAGAGAATTTGGTTAGCCTTGAATGGTTTAACGAAGATGAACTCAACGAATCCTATGCGATTTGGAGGCATTACGGCGAACCTTTTGGCGCCGATGAAAATGACATTTCCGACATTCAAGGTGATGGTTGGGAGCCGGTTCTTGAAGACATCGAGACCAATGAATTTACGACCGAAACACTCGTTCGCCAGTTCTTAATCCCAAGCAACGTTGACCGTGATGTGTGGTATGCAATCACCATCACAGACGATTGGGGCAATTTCAACAGCGAAATATTTGCAGGGTTTGGTGGAAATGCATTCAAGGTGTCCGAAGACACACTCCTCCCCAATGCCACACTTTCCATCGTTGACAGCAACGGTGCTGCTTACGAGAGTACTACATTGGTTGCAGGGCAATACACATTGCGTCTGCAAGTCAATGAAGACCTAAGCGCCACTCCATCCATTAACATCACCACAGTTGATGGCGGCCAGCTTACTGACTTTGATGAACCCCTCCTCCTTCTCAATAACAATGCAAACAATCCTAATCTCGGTCCACTGTATTCCTTTGATTTCTCCGTAATGTCCAATACCGATGCTGGCGCTATGGTCGTGAAGGTCACCATGAAGGACGAATCGGAAAATGAAGTCAATCAATATTGGAACCATCTTTCCATTGACGCACAGGTTCCAATCATCACTATATTCGCTCCTTCATCGGGAAGTGATGGTTCGAAATATCTCTACGGAAATCGAATCAATGTCCTAGCAGGTGTTGATGACGACGTCGTCATCACCTCATTCCAATACCGCTTCACCTACCACTTTGGTGGAACAACTGGAAACTCCGTTTCAACACCCTGGGCTAATTTGACAGGTGTCACGGACCTTAACGCTGACAACAGTTCACTAACAGCGGATATGGAAGTCAATACGGGTAACTTTGAACCCGGGTATCACGCTTTGTATATTCGGGCAACGGACGGTGCTGGAAACACAATTACAGAGGACGTTCAGTTCACCGTTGACTTTTGTAGAAACAGTTTGGATGGAACAACTTATTGCGCTCATGAAGAAGCCCTCAAGGCCGAACCAGAGCCTGAGGTGATCAAGCCAGCCTTCACCGACCCTCCTTATGTTGTGGTTTGGGTTATTGCCGTGATTAACATATTAGCAATCCTTGTTTCTTTGCTTGTCATCCGAACCGGTTTGGCGGGTCCAAAGAAGAAAAAATCTCGAGATGACGATGAAGATGACGATTGGATGCAAGAATTCATCGGCACATCTCAAGACCTTGACATGGACGCAGTTACCAACACGCAATCAAATGAAGAATCTTCGAAGGAAAACGAAGAAAAGCAAGTTGAGGAAGAAGACGACCCATTCGCCATTAACATCGTTCAGCGCAAAGAGCGTCGCCGTAAGAAAAAGCCCGAAGACGAAGTCGACGACGACGACGACGAGGACGAGGAAGAAGACGATGACGATGATGACGATGACGATGAAGATGAGAAGCCCAAGAAAGCTGTTCGTAGGGCAGTTGGTCGTCGGGCTGCGCCACGCAAAGCCCCCGTTAAGCGTCGTGCGGTCAAAAAATCAGATGACTGAAGTGCATTCAATCGGTCTGAAATCGAGGTAAGAACATGTCCGAAACACCAGAATCTGTTGCTGAAGAAACGAAAGAGACTATCCAAGAGATGGTGGAAGAAGTTGAGGTACAATTCAAACAACTGGTTGATGTGTTCAATCCGATGAACAACAAATTGAATTGGCTTCTCTTGGCTCTTCCAATCGCTCTGTATTTTAATGCGGTTCATTCACTGGAAATGGCCTTCGTTTTCTCAATGATTGCGATTGCTCCACTGGCATTCCTGATGGGTAAGGCAACCGAAGAGATCGCTTTACGAACCGGTGAGGCAGTCGGCGGTTTACTGAACGCAACGTTTGGCAATGCTGTGGAAATGATCATTGCTGGAATGGCCCTTTATGCCGCTTCACAGAATCCTGATGTTCTTGAAACAATGGTCACGGTTACCCAAGCATCGTTGATCGGTTCAATCCTCGGGAACTTGTTGCTCGTTTTGGGATTGGCTATGCTGTACGGTGGCATCAAGCACAGCGAGCAAATATTCTCAAATCAAACCGGACAAATGAACGGCGCATTGCTCGTTTTAGCCGTTGTCGCTCTCATTGTTCCAAGCGCTTTCCACCACAATGGGGGAAGCAGTGATGATGTCCTGAATCTTTCATACGCTACTGCACTGGTTTTGCTGTTCATCTATGGATGTTCATTGGTGTTCCAACTCAAGACCCACGTCGATATGTTTTCATCTGGCGGTCATGGGGACCACGAGGACCCAGAAATCAGCATTAAAGATGCTTGGATTCTACTCATTGTTGCTACGATTCTCGTCGGGTGGATGGCCCATATATTGGTCCATAGCCTTGAATCAACGGTTGAGAAGTGGCATATGCCTGAGTTGTTCATCGGGGTCATCCTCGTTCCGTTCTTCGGTAATGCCGCAGAACATTTCACCGCAGTCTTGGTGGCAGGAAAAGACAAGATGGACCTTTCAATCGCCATAGCCATTGGAAGCAGCGTCCAAATCGCCCTCTTTGTTGCGCCGGTCATGGTCCTTTGGGCCTGGTTCTTGGGAGTCCCGCTTCCACTTGAATTTGGAATTCTTGAAACTGTGGCCGCCTTCGGTTCAGTTCTCATCACCATTTCGATTCTGGCTGATGGTAAGACCAACTGGTTGGAAGGAGTCATGGCACTCGCTTGTTACACCATCCTCGCCATGGCGTTCTTCTTTGCATGATACGGTGGGGCCATGAACCGACAGGAACGTATCGGGTACTCCATGGTTGGAGGCGCCTTACTTTTGATTCTCGCCGGGACGATTGGGGTTACCATTGATGGAACAACTACCGTCGATGTTGTGGCTACGGGTGGCAAGACCGTATTCGGTAATGAAGCCCTTCCAGAACACTCACTTGGAGCTATTATCGCCGCTGATTTGACCTTGAATTGGGACCGAGATGACATATACGTCGTCATCGTTGATGAAGATGAAAAGTCCAGATGTGAATCATCAGGAATCTTGGGAGGATTTGAATCCGGGACAAGTTGTACTGCAAACGACCCTGATGTCATTGCTGGCAGCACGGATGGTGCTGAGGGGCTGACGTGGACTGTTGCTTCAGGAATTCATTACGCAGGATTGGGAACCGTTCCTGGTGCACCCTCCATCTCCAACTCAGATGTTGTCCTTGATTACGAGGTTAATCTTCACGCTTCATTTGGTCTGTATTTCCTCTTTTTACTGCTCGGAATTGCCGGTTTTGCATACACTCGGATGAGTTGATCATTCAACGCCTTCGTAATAGGTCGCCACTGCACCGTCAATCTCGTCAAGAATCGCAGCTTCATCAAGAGTTTGCGTCACACCATGTTTCCTAACTGCTTGACCGTTGACCCAAAGGTCAAGGCAATCTGCTCCATTGAAGATAAGATTGGCCAAATGACGATTGTCTGAGCGACCTCTGGGGCGCATACGAACATCGTTGAGATTCCAAACTGCCCAATCCTTGCTTCCCTTTGTTGCGAGGTCCATGGCGTCCGCGGCTGGAAGCAATGTAGCGTCCCAGTGGTCGTGCCGTTGAACGAGAGAGGCAAGTCTTGCTTCTCCTTGCATGTTGAGTCCATTTCCAGAGGAAGCCGCTCCATCGGTACCAAGCCGGACATCAACACCAGCGTCCATGTAAGCGGGAAGAGAAAGCGTGCCGCCGCAAGCAAGTTTCATGTTGGATGACGGGCAATGAACTGCTGTAGCAGCATGCTGCTTGAGCAATCGGATTTCGTTTTTCTTGACCCAAGATGCATGAGCACAAACGGTCCCCGGTTGGAAGAAGTCAATGCTGTCCAAATATTCTACTGGGTAGAGGCCCTTGCTTTCATGGCAGTCAGCAATCTCTTTCCTTGTTTCACTCACATGGATGTGAAGGCGAGATGAGCGTTTCTCAGCCAGTTCAGAAGCACGCCGTAAGGTATCTTCACTGCACAAATATACCGAATGAGTGGCAATGGCATATTGAACCAAATCGTCCTCATTGTTTGTTGCTAGAAGACCGTCCAGTTCACTGAGCGCAGAAACAGCATCATCGTGACTTGGTAATGCAACATCGCTCACGGGACCTCCGATAAGCCCTCGAATCCCTGCATCGCTAAGCACCTGCCCAGTAACTGCGGGGAAGAAGTACATGTCTGCGGCGAAGGTGCTGCCGGTACGAATCATCTCGGCGGCAGCGCAACGTGAACCCATGTTGACATATTCAGGCGTGATTCGGGCTTCGGTTGGAAAGATGGCTTCATTGAGCCAACGGTGCAGTGGATATCCATCACTGAAATCCCGGGCATTGAGTTGCATGGCAAGATGCGTATGCCAGTTCTGGAAACTGCGTGTGATCAGCCGTTGTGACCCGTCGATGTCATCCACAACATCCTCATCGCCATTGGACGAGGACCACGAACCATCTTGATGAAGTAAAACATCACCTGAGACCCTTTTTCCACCGTGGTCGTACAATACCGTATCCCGGTATCGGACGGTGGTTGCATCATCGGTCATACCCTTCCCTCGGAGTCATGCTTCAAGAACGCTAGTGTTCTTACCGAGTCCCTTATGATTGATTGGCCCAGCCGTGAAAACACCGCCACTGTGGCTTAGCTGGTAGAGCATCTGATTCGTAATCAGAAGGTCGGGAGTTCGAATCTCCCCAGTGGCTCCTTAAACGCTATCAACCGTGGTTGTAATGTCCAATGAGAAGGCTATTGCACTCTGTTCAAGGGCCACTACCCCGGGTAGCGGGCGTCCAGCAATGTAATCCAAACAGGCCCCTCCACCGGTAGAAACATGGCCCATTTTGTGAGCAATTCCTCGCTTTGCGACAAGGGTGGCAGTATGGCCTCCGCCCATCACCGTATATCCTGGTGATTCAGCACATGCATTGAGCAGCTCAACAGTACCCAATGCAAAGTCGGTGATCTCAAAGACGCCAGCTGGCCCGTTGAGGACAATGGTTCCTGCCTGCTTGATGGCGGCAGAAAGGTAACGGATGGATTGTATTCCGAGGTCAAACAATGGGGCTTCAATGGGGAGTTCAGTGACTTGAAGGTCAACGCGATTCCCTTCAATATTTGCAGCTACATCAACCGGTAGGTGGATTTTTGCTCCGTAATCATCCATGAGTTTTCGTGCCTTGGCAACGGTTGATTTCCAGTTGTCGCCCAACTCATTCTTTAGGAAGTCCCGATTGATGTCTCCAATATCAATCCCTGCCAAATCAAGCAACAGGTTAGCAACGCCTCCTGTTGGCCACAATTCATCCGCAATACCGCCACGAAGCATGTTGTCGGCAACCTGAATGGAATCGTCAACCTTCACTCCGCCCAGCACCGCTAAACAGGGCCGTACAGGTGTTTCCAAAGCCATGTCCAATTTCCTGATTTCATTGCCCATCAACTCGCCGGTGACACATGGGATCAATCCTGAGAACCCGACGATGGAGGGGCTTGAACGGTGGGCGCATGCAAAAGCATCGTTGACATAGAGGTCAGCAACACTTGCTAACTTCTGTACAAATTGAGTTTCTGCTGAAGCGGCAGGGTCGTTTTTGACCGTTTGCTCCTCTTCGTCCATTCTGACGTTGTTCAGCATCAATAGTTGNCCGTCTTCCATGGCTTCAATCGCCTTCATGGCTTTATCTCNGTGAATGTCATCGANCCACTTGACAGGGCGGCCGAGAAGGCGTCCTAATTCACGAGCATGCCCGAGCGTGCTGGTGAAATCGTCTTTACCAGGGCGAGATTGATGAGCAAGAATGATGACTTTTGCCTTTACCAAGCGTTGAATGGTCGGTAAAATCGCCCGTATCCTTGTATCATCAAGGAAGGATTTGGTGGCTGGGTCAAGCGGGCTGTTGATGTCCACGCGCAACAAAACGGTCTTGCCGTCTACGTTGACATCGTCCAGTGTGAGGACATTCGCCATTGGTTGTCCCAAGGCACTTCGGTTTTTCATCCCTCCCGTTGTTTCCATGCTTGTTGCATAGGTTCATAATCCGCATCTCATACCCGTTTTTATGGGAAAGAAAGTCTTCATCAAATTTGTATCCGAGCCTGAAAATGACATGTTGAAATCCGTCGTCGGACTTGCATGTGCCGCTCAAGCGGTGAGTGATGGCCATGATGTCAACGTCTTCTTTGCTGCTGCAGGAACTCGGCTGTTGTCTCCAGATTACATTGAGGAACTCAACAAGGAACTTGGGGCCCCCGTGCCGATGGTTTCTAAGTTCATGGAGACCATTATTGGTGGTGCTACGCTTCACTGCTCCTTTGCATCGGTAAAAGCCGTTCTCGGTCATAGCGAAGGTGACGGCGCTCTTGTTGTAGCAGATGACCGTATTGAATGGAGTGGCCCCCCCGGAGTCATCGCTCTAGCGACAGCTTCAGAAGTTCAACTTACTTACTGAACAAGACTTGCTTCACGCCTTTGAATGAGCCCTCGTGTATGTCCAATTCATGCACAAGGGTTGGATTACTCGGTCGCTTCCACTTCGTCAGTGTTCATATGAATGATTCCTGAGGCCAGCAAGCCGCCAAGGAAGACGAATGGAGGAATCAACCATTCGATTCCTGGAACTTGGTATTCAGCATACCCGAGGAGAGCAAACAATCCCAAAAAGAACGTAATCATCACGCTTGCGTTTGCTACTGCAAATTTGGCTTGAGAAGTTTCCTCCAAAACAAAAGCACATACAAGAGCCATAGCGCCAAAGGCGACCATAAAGGCACCAAAGACATGCTCAAGTGCAAGGGCTTGAGTGGTTGCTCCGTCATCGCCCCATGCGCTTTTAGCCCATGTTTCTGCATTGATATTGTTCTCAATTCCACCAATGAGGGCCATTACGCCACCAATGATGAACCAAATTTTCGGCTGAAAGATTTTTTTATAATCCATAGTATCACTTCTGTAATCAACAAGAGATTGGATGAACTTATTATTCTTTGAGACGAGATTATGGCCATAATGTAGATTTTCTATGAATTTCCAATAAGGCAATATGCTAGAATATTATCGCATTGACATGGTTACCCTTGGTGAATACTACTCTGAAGCATTCACCGCAAAGAGCCAATTTGGCATTGGAATGATTTCAAATTGGCTTAGCCCAATTGTCTTGTTATGGTTGCTCAGCCTTGCATATTTGATTATTCGAGCAAATCCGCAATCAAATGAAAACCGCTTCATGGCCCTCTTGATCACATGTGAAGGATTCAAGGCTGCGTTTTTGATGAAGAACATCACCCCTGGTGGAAGCGATTGGTGGTTTATTGACCAGTACCTTTGGAATTTCAACACGACCTTCTTCATCTCAGCACAGGTTTGTTCGGTGTTGATGTATCTGTGTTTTCCGATTTATTACCGCGTCAATCAACTTTCATTTCTCTACAAACCCTCACTCCAACGGCACGTTTGGTACGTGGTTCCATTGTTGACTATCGTGTTTATGATTGTTGCAACTGACCTTTGGGTGTATGAAAATCATGCTTGGATTATTTGTTCTGAAGTTGGCGCAACCCCTGAGACGCTCTCGCAGGTCGGAGTGATTAGCCCCTCAATGCAAGAAACCGTTGATTCCATCGGAACATGTCCAACAACTGGCGAATGGGCAATTGAGGACACACCGGTATTTGGTTTCTTGATGGTGGCGCTCTCTCCATTGGTTTCCATTCTCGCGCTTCTTGTGATGCGTACCTCAATGAATCAATATGAAGGCGAGGAAAACAAGAATTCCAGCAATCGCCTTACTTCTCGTTCTCTTTACATCGGGTTTCTCGGCAAGGTCATTGGAAGCATGACGTTCTTCGTTACCCTCTTTGTCATCATCCCTCTGCTGAACGGTGGAAATCCTCCCTCGTTTGGTGACAACCTCGTCAATGATTTGGATAACTCAAGAAACTTCACTGAAATTTTAACAAAGTATGCATGGATTCTCACCGGTCTCATGATTTCATTGCCCTTTGCCTTTGAAGGCATGATGTTCGCCCATGCAACTGCAAAAGATTCTGTTCTGGACATTGATTCTAAACTACGACGCACGTTCAGAAATTCAATATTTACCGGCCTAGGAGCCATTCTCTTCTTAATCGGCTGTGAACTGATGGAGTCGATGATTGGCTACGGCGCCTTTGGAGGCATATTCCTCGGGGCGAGTATCTTAGTCGTTCGTAAACCGGTTCTTTCCACTCTTGAACGACTCGGAGAAAACATCCTCCCCTCCACTTTCACAGAATCCGAATCCGCATACATGCAAGCCTACGCTGCATCAGGAGCAGACGGAATCATTACCGCTGCTGAACGCAGAATTCTCGTTGCGACGGCTGATGCACTCAATATTTCCTCGGAAAGGGCATCTGAGATCGAACAGATGTTTGGGCTAAAGGTCAGTGAGGAAGAGCAGCAACCTGCAACTGAACCGAAAGTCCTCCAACAATGGACCGATGAATCCGGTCATACTTGGAAGCGAATGGACGATGGAACGACGTTTTGGTGGAACGGAACGACTTGGCAACAAGTTTGATGGCGTGACATGAGGAAAAACCGAACGCTTCCTGTTTCACTTCTTTCTTGAAGAGGCAACCTTATCCAATTTCGTGTACATCTTGTCCTCAAGACGGGCCGACCCCATTCGGACAAGTTCCGAACATCAACTGAGCCGTACTTCTTGTCTCAACCGGATTTGTCTTTATGCATAGCTAAAGCTCCTTACAGGTTGTGGTAAATCGCAGATGCGATTGAATCAAGCCTGAGGACTTAGGATTAATTTTCTAGTAGTTGCTCAATTTCTTTTGATGCTAGGATTAGGGTTGGAGCCCAAAGACCCACAAATATTCCTAACATTTCGTTGCTGTTAACGAAGTAAATGTAGAGAGACCCTACAACTGACAACATACTTGCTACAAATCCGATTTTTGATATATTTCCACTCATTTTTTCACCTTAAACTCCTATCGTGAAACCTTTACACTTAAAGGGATGTTTTGAAAATAAGCCAAATAGCGAAATGGATGGATAGCTTCCCGGAAATCGTTGTTTTACTTTTTTCTTTGAGAAGCAACGTGTTCCAATTTTGCGTACAATTTATTCTCAAGACGAGTTAACTTGGCAACAAGTTCATTCTCGCTTGGTTTCGTTTCCTTCAAAATTGGAACCATCGAGGTCCAAACCCCGTCTCCTTTGATTCTTGACCAAATTGCTGCCCCAACATGTACGGCTATCAGCAGGTAACTCACATCTGCAGCAAGTCCATGAACTCCAAGAACCGAACCCAGCAACAACCCTTCTTCATTCGTGTATCCCTGAGTGTACAATCCTGCGATCAATAAACCGGTGACTGGAAGCATAATGAGGCACAAATACATGCCACTATGGACTGCCTTTGCAAGGTATTTATGAGCCACTGGAACCGGCTCTCGCGCCCCCAAGAAGGTTTCAAAACGGCTCATGTAAAGGTAACGAACAATGACAATGGCAAGGAACACAGTAGCAAAGATGACCTCAAAAATCAGCAGACTTGAATCTTCCAGTTGAGACAAGTCGTCGACTTGCTTGAAGATACCGTATGCATACAAAATGACAAATGCCCAATGGACGAATTTCGCCGCCCTTGTATGCGCCCCCTCCATGAGGTTGGGCGTTCTCTTATGCTAATTGATAATATTCACATACAGCATCATTGAAGGACGAAGGAAAAATACTGCCCTCCATCAGGGGCCAATCCGATGGGCTTCAAGCCCCTCCTAAGGAGACTCAAGCGACATCGTTTGATGAAAAAGGATACGAATGGGTGAACGATGATTCAGGGATTGATTGGTACCGCGTCAAAGACAGCGGCGATGAATGGGAAGCGTTTGAGAATTGATGCCTTGGCGGTCCTTTTCAACCCATCAAGAACAGCGAGACGGCTTATTCTTCCTCAAGAATTGACTGCCTATCGTTGACTCGTGGTACAACGACCCAAAAAATTCCAGCCAATCCTATTGCGAAGAGTACGTATTCAGCCATTGGGTTTTCGTCCAAAAAGGGTTCAGTACAATCGGAGATTCCACGCCACCACGTTTCGTTTGGAATTTCTTCACCCATAATGAAATTGCTTCCCAACAAGGGCGTTGCAACGGGAATATTCTTGTCCCCACCTATTTGTGAAATCGCTTCCAATGGCTCGTACCAATGGTGAAGTGCTAATTCGTATTTTGAAATGTGAATGGGTAGAATAACGGATGCATTCAAGTCCATTGCTGCCTGAACCACTTCTTCAGGAAACATGTGAACATCATGCCAGGCAGTATTGTACTGCCCTGAATCCAACAATGCAATATCGAATGGACCGTACTTTTCTCCGATCGTAATGAATTCCTCCATAAATCCCGTATCCCCACTAAAGAAGATGCTCTTTTCGTGAAATTTGAACACCCATGAGCCCCACAAAGTACTGTGGCTGTCTTCCAAACCTCTGCCACTAAAATGGCGTGCAGGAGTGAGGGCAACTTGGAGTTCCTCCGTGAGGTTGACCTCATCATACCAATCCAGTTCCTGAACGTTTTCTTCCTCAATCTCCCATCTTAGTAAGTGGTTTTTAATCCCCAATGGAACCAAGAATTGTGAATCCTTTAATTCCTTGACCGTGCTCATGTCCAAGTGGTCATAATGGTCATGGGAAATAAAGACGTAGTCAATTTTAGGCAGCTCATCAACACTGTATGAATGTTCATAGGGGAAAGGCGCCGGACCCAAGGATAGCGGCCCAGCACCTAATTCGTTGAATACTGGGTCGGTAATGATACTGATATTGTTTGAGCGGATTAAAACCGTGGAATGGCCGAACCATGTAATGCTGATTTCATCATGTTCCAACCCATTGATTTCATATTTTTCAGAACGTAATTCTTCATTTGGCGTCCTGCAGTCATCACTGACCATATAACCGCCAAGCAAGTCCCATGTTGAGCCATTCTCCGATTGACCACCAGTCGTTTGGAGATTCTCAAAAACGCCATCCTTGAAATTGGGGGAGTCATGATTTGAGGGCTCCCCTCCAAAGTCTTCGAGGACATTGATGACGATGCCTGTAGATAGCACCAACAAAGCAACTAAAATGACAACGATAAATGAAAACAGTTTGAATTTTCTTTTCATGCTGGGCGTTTTCAAATCAGATTCTTTTTTGCTGAAAAGTTTGGTTTTGGACAAGAGGTGAACTGTGAACCAAAAGATCACCACGATCCCTATGAAAATATTTAATGAGCGCAAATTTTTTCCTTCAAACCAAAGAACCATTGAAAGAGCAACCAAAACGCACCCAAACAGATCGTTTCCGGGCCTGAAGAAGTTACGCCATCTCCTCGCCAACTTGCTCATTATGAGCCGCTACCCGTCTAGAGAATAAATACGATACGGAGGTTGAAGACGAGAATCATCGCCACCACTGCAAGGGCCATGAAACGCTCCTCACTGGTTTTCAATCACGGTAACCTTAGATTCGCTTGATGTCAAACCAGATTGGTTTGTGGTCGGAAACAGCCCCACTGCTCACGGTTTGGTCGATGCCCCACTCCCCTGTTAAACGGTCATCCAATTGACTTGATGTAACGATTCGGTCGTAGGCACATCTTGAGTTGCCCACTGTTGTATCTGCGCCATCAGGAACCAACCAAGTGTAATTTTCCGAAGCGATGTCAAGGTTGATCAATTCGTAGTAGGAAGCGTAAGAACAATCGCCGTTAAAGTCACCAAGGATCACATAATCATCGTCGGCAGAATAATTGGTCTGAGCCCATGAAATCACGTCTCCAAGGGCGCTCATCTCTTCTACGGCGAGTGTTGGTTTGGTGTGAATGTTGACAAAGACAATGTCTGTGCCAGTCTCATTGCCGCTGGCGTCAAGCAGCATAAACGTGGCAAGGAACGGCTCTCGCTGGAAAGAATCATTGGTGCTGTCGTCGTACAGAGTTCCGTTATCCATTGAGGTAAATACGGTAGGTTTGTAGTAAAATGCATACTGTTCTTGAGAGTTCTTGTCATCTTCTTGCATCCCGCTTCTCTCAGAGAGAACCATGCCCCATTCAAGCGTTTGATTGGTTAGGTTTTCCTGACCTGCAACCCCGTTCAATTCATCAAGAAACAGGTAAGGGACTTCTTCATCGATGTCTTTAATCTCTTGAACGGCAACCATGTCGTAGTCTTGGAAGAGTTCAACCAATTCAGCAACAACCGTAGCGTTGCTCATTTTTGTGTCACCAAATACCTTGATGTTGAAGGAAGCAACGCGTGCAACTTCGCTCCTGTCCAACTCTTCTGTGGTGAAGTTTTCATCAATGGTGATTCGGTTATCGACCATCACGTAGACAATATCGGGGTCTTGGTCCGGTTTGCTAAGAAGGTCAACAACAACGATGGAGAGAATCACGATGGCGATGAGGCTGAGTGCTTGGAGCCCCTTCTCGCCGCCGTTCATAAAATCGCCTTTTGAGTCATGGTAAAAACCTTGACGCTGTCTTTTCAGACAAGATGCTCACTTCGCGGACCAATACTGGACAAGCGAACCGCTTGCAGGTCAAACGCTCAGAGGGAATCTCTGGAAGATGTTCGGTGATTTACTGGTCGGAGCCGATCAGTTTGTAATCATCGGAAAGTGGGGTAGCACCTGTTTCCATGGAGATGATTTGACCGTCTTTGAATCGCATAAAGGACATCACAGCTTCAGAGTCAGAGCCGTTGGCAAAGTGAACGATGGAGTGTGCAACGCCGACTTCGTCGTTTTCAAAGAGAATTCGGTTGTGTTCTGAATTTGGTGTGCTGTTGCCACCTGCGAATCCCAAAATGTCGGATTTGCTCATGGTGATGCCACCAACGTGTGGGTTGAAGACACAATCATCGTGAATGAGTGTTGCAAGTGTTTCGACGTCTCCGTTATCCCAGGCCTCGTTGTATGCTGCTATGATAGACATGATTCAACCCAACGAGGCCTTTGATTTAAACAACATGGAAGGCCATTTTCCGTCTTCTATTTGGCAATCCTTGCTGCCGGTATCGCTCCAAAGGTCGCAAGACGCGCGTCCCGACCCACCCAACGGCGCGAAAGGTGATATAGGCACCAATCGCACTGTCTGATATGGCCGAAAAATCCGCCGAAGACACATCGTCATTGGACGGTGCTCGTCGTCGCGCTGGAACAGCGACCTCGTCATTTGGCGTTTCAAAGCGAGAAGGTCATGACGCTTCCTTGTATTACAACAGCAGGCTGAACGAAGGCTTGGTTGCTTCTCGAGAGGTCGGAGACGCTCAAGTATGTCCTGAAGAACACCTTGACTCCCTTATTTGTGGCGATTCAAGGGCACTTCCTCTTCCAGATAATTGCGTCCATCTCGTTGTCACCTCTCCACCTTATAATGCTTCAAAAGAGTACGATGAGGACCTGTCATTAAGAGAATATCTTGGTCTCCTTCACGATGTCTTTGCCGAATGTTATCGGGTGCTCACCCCCGGTGGGCGGATGGTCATCAATGTCGCTAACCTTGGTCGTAAACCGTACATCCCCCTATCCTCGCACATCAACATCATGATGCATGAGATTGGATTTTTGATGCGCGGCGAAATCATCTGGGATAAATCTGCAAGTGCGGGCTCATCGTGTGCTTGGGGCTCGTTCCAATCGGCATCCAATCCATGCCTAAGGGACGTTCATGAATACCTTCTCGTCTTCTCAAAAGGAAATTACAAACTCCCTAGAACCAAGTCTGAGCGTGCAGAAGGTCGTATCGATACCGTCCCACGTGACGACTTCATCAAACACACCAAATCGATTTGGTCTTTCGCAACCGAGCGCGCTTCTCGTGTGAATCATCCTGCCCCTTTTCCCGTAGAACTGCCCAAACGCTGCATTGAATTGTACAGTTTCGTTGGCGATGTTGTTCTTGACCCCTTCAACGGGTCAGGCTCAACATGTGTGGCTGCAAAACAACATGGCCGTCACTATATCGGAGTTGACCTTTCAGAGGAATATTGTTCAACAGCGGCTCAACGATTGGAAAAGGTTGAGCCCTTTGCACTGGATGAAATCACTCATTGATGTCCTCGATGTTGGCCCAGGGCGTACTCATTTCTTGGCCGTTTGAGGCCGCCTCATCATCTTGAACGGTTTGTTCTTCCGCTGAGCTTGTTGGTTGTTCAGCCTCTTTTGGTGGAGGTGAAGGCATGTAGAATCCAGTTGATGTCTTTCTGTAACCTTTGGAATTTCTTTGATTTGCGACAACAGGAGTTTGACTGAGGACAACCTCTTCACCCTTCCGTCCTTTCAGGCCGCTTATTGCTCCAATGATGAACATTGGAATACTGAAGCACATGATCCAACAACCAATCCCTGCAATGACCGACGCTGTCTCCTGAATTTCACTCACCTCCGATGCACTGATGTCGGCAGCTACAATGCTCACCATGGTCGTTGATTCGTAGGTATAGGTGCCGCCAGAATAGTTCATCTTGATGCTCATCACTAACCAATCTTCGTTTTGGTTATTGCAAACATAGTCCTCAGGTACAACGCTCGTTCCGTTGGAGTCTTCAAGAGAGAATTCAATCGCAGAGAGGCCTTTAGACTCTGAGTCGCAACTGAACCATTCATCAGCGAATACATGAATCCATCTTCGCGGAGGGTCATCGGTTTCAAACGAGCCGGACTTCCCGAATGCCACCTCCTCAAAGTCATCGTAACCCTCCTCACTCACTTGCTCACTTACGCCAGCGAATATAACGAGGATTCCGAGCGTAAGGAAAACCCCCGCAACGATGAGCCAACGAGCCCAAATCTGTATCATTGTTCGCTTTAGAACCGCCCCATCTTTCAACCTTTACTGCCTCCACCCTGCTCGTTTGTTCCGATTGGATTTTGAACGGGTGCCGTCCACATTGTGTCATGGAGGCATGGGTTACCGAGGATTTGGTCGGGCCTGAAGGGGAGGATTGGCGCGTCCCAGTCTCAGAACTTGCTCGCAGACAAGCAGGTCTTGCGGACATGCTTCGCGACGCAGGAATTGCGGGAGCACTCATCCAACATCCTGTTGATTTGTACTACTATACCGGCGGACGTCAAGACGGTTCGTTCTTTGTTCCTGCAACTGGAGCAGGAGGCAGTACACAAGCCGGTGGTGACGGCCCGGCAAGTTTCGTTCGTCGTTCTTTGAAACGAGCCCAATTCGAGGCCGGTGGCGACGATGCTCCACACCAAGTTCTTCCGTTTCCTCGCCTTTCCTTGTTCGCTGAAACATTGCGTGAACGAGGTGTTACAGGAGTGCCCGGCCTTCAGTTTGGCGAAGCGCCAGGAACCTTTACTGCACACTTTGCAAAAGCCCTTTCATCTCTTGGGGATGCACCCGACATCACTTCCATTATTCATGCCCAACGGGAAATAAAATCCGCTTGGGAACTGGAGCAAATGGAAACTGCTGCTGCGGTTCAGTTTCGCATGTTTGAGGCCGTGCAAACGGTCGGCGGTGAAGGAGTCAGCGAACTTGATATGGTGGCTGCTGCAGAAGCAGTGAGCCGTAGTGAAGGCTTTGGCGGCAACGTTCAGATGCGCCGTTATCCATTGCAATGCGACCGCGGCGTTATCGTTGCAGGGCGAGCTGGAGGCATCCCCTCGTTCTTTGATTCAGCCGTTGGGGGAACAGGACCACATCCACTTTCGGGCATGGGCTCAGGATTTTCTAAAGTCAAAACCAATGAGCCGGTATTGGTTGACCTTGTCCACGCTCACCGAGGCTACATGGTTGATGCAACACGAATGTTTGTTGCAGGCTCCCTGTCAACAGAATGGATGCAACGTTTGGACGATATGGTTGCCGTCAAGGAAACCGTTGTTGACGTACTGGACCAAGGCCGTTTGTGCAGCGAAGCGTGGGAAGAGGGGCATGCTCTTGCTACTGAACTTGGATACAGTGAACATTTGATGGGCACAACACCGGATCAGAGTCGTTTTCTCGGCCATTCAATTGGATTGCAATTGGATGAATCTCCGGTCGTTGCGGCCGGGTTTGACCGCCCGTTACCGGTTGGAGGAACGATGGCTATTGAGCCCAAAGTTGTCTATGCGGAAGGAAGTGTCGGCTCAGAAGATACCTGGGTGCGAGACGAAGACGGCATGTGTCCGATCACCGCAGGTGGCGGCTTGCCGTGGTTGATGGAGTGGTAAAGATGGGACAAGACCAAACAGAAGAAGACGTATGTGAAAAGAGTCAAGGCTGGACTCACGAA
The DNA here is from genome assembly GCA_002726495.1 of Methanobacteriota archaeon. Lineage (GTDB taxonomy): Archaea > Thermoplasmatota > Poseidoniia > Poseidoniales > Poseidoniaceae > Poseidonia. Next base: position 30,892 of record PBTH01000010.1, read on the forward strand.
GATGTTGGTAAGCGAATCCCCAAGCGAGAGACTCCAAACGGCACTTACTTCAACGAACTTATCGTCAATGTGTTTTGTCAAATGTGCGGTGCAGAGTTTATCGGCCCTTCTCGTGAAGCCGGTGGTTTTCTTGGCGGTCATGAATGCCTCCACGCTTGGGAGTTTAGCCAAGTGATGGGGCGAAACGACGGCCTAACGGAATGACCCATCAAAGGCGACCACATCATTCAAGGTTCGCTGGAGTCCCAGTCGTTACATGGTAGCCAAGCCGTATTCGCCGAGTCACATTGCTGCAGTCGCTTCCCACTACACCGAGATGCGGTTGTCAGGGGCAGTCAAGCAACGCCTCGTTGAACTCATTTGCGAAGAATTGGACCGAGTCGTCCCTCAAATGGAAGAGGAAACACTGAATCAGGACCCTGAGCGAAAAACCTTGGATGACCCTCAGCGCAGTCGGTTGAATTACAATCGGACGCGTGAGTTGATGATCGACCGCATTGAGAACATCGATTCGGTCGGTTCCGCTGCGGTTCAAGCAGGAATTGAACATGTAGAGAGCCATCTTGCCAAATTACTACGCCACGCTGAAGATGCAGCATCCAAAGACCGTGTTGCGACCATTAAGCCTCGGCACTTGGACAAGGCTGTTGCTGGGTTAGGGCTTGACGACGACGACGCAGAAGCCACTCTTGAGGGCGAAGAAGAAGCGGCAACAATGGATTTCGTTGCCAGTCAAAGTGGCGGCATCGTCACGGCATCATCCTTGCTGTCTATGGCCCGAAGCATTGCGAAAATGACCGTAACAAAAGATGCTCTTGAGGAACTTCTTGACACCTATACGATGGTGCTGGAAGAACTTGAAGCAGACATTCGTAAGCATGCCCAACTTGGAAGCAATCCGGTTCATTTCATAGAATCGATCAACAAAATGCGAGGCTTGATGTCTCTTGGGTGGATGCGTTCGATGCTTACACGAGCCGCAATGCAAGCTCAAGAGCGTGAAGCCAAAGTCATTGACCTGCAGGACATTGTTCACATTGACCCCTTTGCGTGATTCTTGTAAGGGTGCCAAACGGGTGGTCTCATGGAACAAAATGAACTTACAGAAGCCGGTTACAGCGAGTTGGCGGCTCAACCCCTTCTG
>PBTH01000011.1 GCA_002726495.1 Methanobacteriota archaeon
TCATACCATTTTTGATTCCTTGGATGATATATAATATAATTTTTAGCCCCAAAAAACCGGATTTAAGCGGGAAAGAAGATAAGGATACGGCAAAAGAATATATCGTTATTTTTTCCGACGAATGTCCGGAAGGAACACATTGGCGACGTGCTCTTGCCATTGAAAACTTCATTCAAAAAAATCGTAAGGATACCTTGGTAGTACATATATCACTTGAACAACATCACAAATTTCCAAATTTGAATGATAGTTTAGTTTACAGTATTCCATCAAGAGCAAGGATTCCAGGTATGATTCCAAAACACTGGAACGGTTTGACTGAAAACATACTTGATTGCGTTCTCCAAATGTACGATCCTAAATATTTTATCTTTGATGGGAAATATCCGTTTCGTGGAATTCTGGACACCATAACTCGTTTCCAACAAATAAATCGATATTGGATCCAATCTCCATTTAGAAAGGTGAAGGCCAGTCATTTGCCAACTGGTAGTTTTGAAATTTTCGATGCCATAATTCATCCAACAATGATGCACACACCCCCTGTCTCAGAAATCCATCTTGGTAGATCAGGACATATATTCACAGCCCCAATGGTAATTTCACATCAAAATGAATCTTCAACAAGGCAAGATTTTATTGACTTCTACGACCTCCCCTCTAGCACGATATTAGTGTTATTTAATTACGACAATAGAACTTCTATTTCATCGGAAATTATTGAACATATGCTAAAGCAAGATTCTGTACATATTATTTCAGATAAATATCACCATACAAAGAGTTCACTGCATCCGAGATTTCACCAACTACAAGGATATGGGCTTGAAAAAATGTATCAAATCGCTGATGTTGCAATTGTTAACTCAAATATTTGGTCCCTTCATTCAGCGATATACTCTAACACTCCCGCATTATGTATCCTTCAATCAGAAAGTGACGTAAAACAATATCAAAACCACTTTAATGAATTAAGTAATATATTCATTACAATAGAACCAAATGCAAATAAATCAATTTTGATTAAGGGTTTAGACCGCCTAATTGATCCTGAATACCTCACAAACATGAAAGAAATCATGTCAGACAATAAACTTGGAGATGGGATACGTCAATTTGTTGACCTGATAGACGAACCTACACAAAAATCTAATTTCGGGATTAAGTAGGCGATCTAAATTTTATCTAGAATCGGTTTTCTGGTAATTCTGTGTGTACGAATTTGGTTCACTCGGAGATTTCAACTCGTTATAGCTTCCAAACTGCATGTATCAAGTCAATGTCTTTAGCTGAGGTCTAAAATTAATCCCAAATTCCCATGTCCATGCGGGCATCTTCACTTGCGTGTATCTTCGGGTCCCACCGAGGCGACCAAACCAAGTTGATGTGAACGGAATACAGACCTTCGGTCAAGAGTGCAGCACGATGTGCAGCCGCCATAATTTCTGGAGCAGCAGGACATCCCGGAGAGGTTAGTGTTAGGTCAACTTCGGCGTGAACACCCTCTTCTTTTTCTTCAAAACGAACATCGTAGACCAGACCCAATTCTACAATTGACAACTCAAGTTCTGGGTCTTCAACTTCATCGAGTTGTTCGAACACACTTTCCTTTGTCACCATCATCATTCCACTCCATTACAGGCGAAGCTCAGCCATTACTTTATCGTACATGTTACGAAATCCATTTGACCGACTTGGCGTTAGTGTGTTCAAAAGTCCCATCTCTTCCGCAAATGACGGGGGTATAAGGACTGCCTGAGCAGGCGTAAGACCGTCCAAGGCGATGGTTAGAATGCCCATCAGACCTTGAACCATACGAGCATCAGCAGAGGAGAGGAATTGGATGCGACCCTCATTGATGCTAATTCTGACGTGAGCCTCGGATTGACAACCTTTGACCCGTGTCTCTTCACTCCATTGGTCTTGAGGCAATTCTAAGACCTCATCAGCAAGTTCAAACAGCATTTCAAGACGCTCCCTCTTGTCTTCCACAGATTGAAACTCTTCAATGAGTTCTTGAAGGGCTTCGGGATAGGTCATGAAAATTTCTCCACAATAATCCGTAGTTCATCAACAAACGATTCCGCTTCCTCTCTCGTGTTGTAAACATAAAATGAGGCTCGAACTGTGCCCGAGATCCCCAATCGAGTAAGCAAAGGTTGAGCACAATGATGTCCGGTTCTGACAGCGAATCCACGGGCGTCAAGAAGGTGAGCCATATCTTCACTGTTGATGGTTGGGTGAAGGAAAGACACCACTGCAGCATCATGCTCTCCATGACGGCCGTAAACATCCATTCCGAGGTCCCGTAATTGACCGGCAACCCAAGAGGCGATCTTGATGAGCCTTGCATGTTCAGCGTTCAGGTCAAATGTTTCCATCCATTCCAAAGCAGCGGTCCAACCGATTGCCTCGGCGATGCGGGGCGTTCCTGCTTCAAATTTATGCTCATTGCTCTGGTATGTTGACCCCTCGATAGTAACCGTCTCAATCATGTCTCCACCACCCATAAACGGTTCCATCTCATCAAATACATCCTGGGTCACAAGGAGGGCTCCAATACCGGTTGGGCCACACATTTTGTGCGCTGAAAAAGCCATGAAGTCTGCACCAAAGGCTTCGAAATCAACACTGGCATGAGGCACTCCTTGAGCAGCGTCGATGAGGACACGGGCACCTGCATCGTNGGACTTTGCAATGATTTCTTCAAGNGGATTTCGCACACCCAAGACATTTGAGGTATGGACCACACAAACCAAAGCCGCTCCNTCAAGTGCANAGTCAAANGCGTCCATGTCCAGAGTAAAGTGCTCGGTCACGGGGACATAACGCAGTTCAACGCCACGCTCTTGTGCAAGCATTTGCCAAGGCACAATATCTGAATGGTGCTCCATTTCAGTGAGAACAATTACATCGCCTTCTTTCAAGTTGGCTCGACCCCAGGCATGAGCAACGAGATTGATGGCTTCAGTTGTACCGCTTGTTAGAATCACTCGTTCAGCATTGTAGCGTTGTTTGAGTTTGTTTCTACACGATTCGTAACCTTCGGTTGCTTCGCCTGCGAGTGTGTGTACTGCACGATGGACATTGGCATTTGATTTGGAATAATAATCGTTCATCGCATCGATAACGACCTGAGGCTTTTGGGTTGTCGCTGCATTATCAAGGTAGACTAGGGGGTGGCCGTTAACCCTTCGTTGCATAATTGGAAACTGGTCACGAAGCATGATGTCACCTCTTCAATTCACATTCCAAATGTACCGTAAGTCGGGTGCGGATTTCGTCAATCAATTCTTTTGATTTTAACATAGAAAATCCATCTTGCATGAATCCCTCAATGATGAGAGCGGTGGCTTCTTCAAGGCCAAGACCCCGACTCATTAGGTAATGAATTTGGTCAGGATCAACCGGTGAACTTGCAGCCCCGTGATTGGCAGAGACATCATCTGCTAAAACTTCCAACTCCGGAATGGCTTCAGCCCGAGAGCGTTCCGAAAGCAAGAGATTCTTGAATACTTGACTGGCATCGGATTGATTCGCAGACTCTGCAATGGTCAACAAACCAGTGGAAATAGAGTGGCTTTGGTCATTGCATGCTGCATGCACATGGAGGTCTGAATCTGTGTGCCCAACATTATGATGAATTTCGATATGATGGTCAACATGACGTTGATTGTGCCCGTGGACTGAAATGGCTTGCTTTAGACTGCTTCCTGTGGCGTTCAAGCGTGTTCGAAGGTCATTTTTACAACGAAAGCCGCCAATTGAGAGCGATGCGAGTTCTAAACGAGCATCCCGCTCTACGATCCAATCCTCGCAACGAAGGAATTTTGTATTCGCTGACAGTTCATTGACAAAACCAACGCCTGCACGAACATTTGCTTGGACAGAACCCGTGATGTGAAGGCCAGCCCAATCTGCCTCTCCAGAAAGGTGAATCACCACGGTTGTGTCTTGATGGAAGTCAATGTGGAGCCTACCCGCCGCTGCATGACCGGAAGCAACTCCATGCAAATGAACAATAGAAGCACTACCATCCACAGACAACGAGACCTTTTCTGATCTCAATTCGCTCAAAAATATTCGTGCAATATCATCGTTCATTGAGTGGTCTGGCACTCCATCGGACAACGACCCGCCTTCATTCAAAGACCAACGAATTGGGATTGCTTTAGGGACTTGTTCTACACTGGTCGGGTGTATTCTCTTCCAAGGGGTGTATCTCCACAAATGGTCAGCCCTTGAAGGAAGTTCCATTTTGGAATACTTCATCCAATCGAACCCTCCATTTCAAGTTCCAAGAGTTTGTTGAGTTCAACTGCATATTCCATCGGCAGTTCCCTTGTGAAAGGCTCAAAGAATCCGTTTACAATAAGCCCCATGGCTTCTGCTTCAGTAAATCCACGGCTCATCAGGTAGAACAGTTGGTCACCGGAAACTTTGGAGACACTTGCTTCGTGTTCCAAATCCGCTGTCGGATTTCCTACTTCCATGGTCGGATAGGTATCTGACCTTGAATCGCTATCCAGCATCAATGCATCACAGACAACCTTTGACCGACATCCATGAGATTTAGGAGTCACTTGAAGCATACCTCGGTAGGATGAGCGCCCTCCGTTTTTGGAAATAGATTTTGAAAGGATGTTCGATGTTGTGTTCGGTGCGAGATGGTGAACCTTCGCTCCAGCATCTTGATGTTGCCCTTTTCCTGCATACGCCACCGAAATGACTTCTGCATGAGCCCCTTCACCCTTGAGCAGTACGGCGGGATACTTCATCGTGAGTTTGGAGCCGATGTTGCCATCCACCCATTCAATGGTTGCTTTTTCGTGTGCAACGCCGCGCTTGGTCACCAAGTTAAACACGTTCGCAGACCAATTTTGAATTGTGGAATAACGGATTTTAGCTCCTTTCATTGCAATGAGTTCAACCACTGCAGAATGCAGTGAATCCGTGGAATAGGTTGGGGCAGTACATCCTTCAACATAGTGGATGCTGCTGTCTTCATCGGCGATGATGAGTGTACGCTCAAATTGACCCATGTTTTTTGCATTGATTCGGAAGTAGGCTTGAACCGGCATTTCAACATGCACGCCTTTGGGAACATAGATGAACGAGCCCCCGGACCAGACCGCAGTGTTGAGGGCCGAAAATTTGTTGTCAGTGTGTGGAATTACGGTACCGAAATACTTCTTGACAATGTCGGGAAATTTTTTCAAGCCGCTGTCCATATCCAAGAAAAGGACGCCTTGTTCTTCGAGGTCCTCCCGAATTGAATGGTAGACGGCTTCAGACTCGTATTGGGCTGTTACTCCTCCAAGCCACTTTTGTTCTGCTTCAGGAATTCCAAGACGGTTGAATGTGTTTTTGATATCGTCAGGAACATCGCTCCAATCATTTTCAGTAGCGTCTGAAGAGCGCAAGAAATACGTGATGTTATCAAAGTTAATTTCGTTAAGGGAATCGCAATTGCCCCAATCCGGCATCGGGCGCTCCATGAAGTGCTTGTATGCCTTTACTCGCAAGTCAGTCATCCATTTTGGCTCATCTTTTAGTGCGGAGATGTCACGGACGACTTGCTCGGACAGTCCCTTGTCAAAACGAATCGTTGAGTTTTCAGGGTCATGGAATCCAAACCGGTAGTCTCCTACTGCGTCGTGTGCTTGGTCACTCATCTTCACGCCTCCGGAGTAACATCGATCCAGTCGTACCCTTTGTCTTCGAGTTTGTGAGCGAGTTCAGGGCCACCGGTCAACAAAATTTGACCGTCGATCATGACATGAACATAATCGGGCTTGACGTGGTCAAGCAGACGTTGATAGTGGGTGATGATCAGGCAACCAGCCTGAGGCACAACTTGATTGATGCCTTTGGCAACAATCCGTAGAGCGTCGATGTCAAGGCCAGAGTCGGTTTCATCAAGAAGGGCGAGTTTTGGATTAAGCATCAACATTTGAAGTATCTCCAAACGTTTCTTCTCTCCTCCACTGAATCCATCATTAACATAGCGTGAAAGTACGGTTTTGTCCATATCAAGTGTGCTCATGGCGTCATTGAGTTCTTTGCGGAAGGCGCGGCCTTTTATTGGCTCATCACGTACCGATTGTACTGATTTTTTCAAGAATGTACCAACTTGTACACCTGGAATCACAACAGGATATTGGAACGAGAGGAACATACCTGCTCTTGCCCGTTCAAAGACACTGAGTTGTTCGAGTGGTTGGCTGAGATAATGAATTTCCCCTTCCGTAATTTCATAGGCAGGATGACCCATAATTACGCTTGCAAGAGTTGATTTCCCAGCCCCGTTGCGCCCCATTATTACGTGGATTTCACCTTGATTGATGGTCAAACTCAATCCCTTGATAATCGCAGTACCTTCTACGCTAACATGCAGATTTTCAATACGAAGAATCTCCGACACCTTAGCCACACCCTAACATACCCTCCAGTCCCTCCTTTATGAAGGGATGTTGTAGGATATACAACTACTGATAATCTTCCCCTCTAAAAAGGTGTTACTTTGACTCACATTGGATTTCTTCCGTTTACGATTCCACTTTTTGATCATGGAAGTTGCCATTTAAGAATTCCAGTCCAGAAAACGAGACTTGATAGATAACCGCTCATTCAAATCATCATGGACGACGATTTGGTAGCCCGCTATGCAGCAGAAGCCAAAGCGGCCATGGAGGCCGAATCCTTTCGCCGTATTGAAGAAACAACTGACGCTGAAGAAGAAGAGCGATTGCGCAACACGCCTCTTAGCGAACTCATCTCGTCCCCACATCTCGTGCCAGCATTGCTATCACGACTTGGCACAGTTCGTGCGGCTTTGGACGGACACGGTGGTGGAATCGCAGTAACTCGTCATACTGTAACCCAGCAAGGCCTTGAATTTGTTTTGGATTTGACCGGCGCCTGCTTGTCGTGTGGAGCAGCACCCGGTACGCTTGAGGGTGTAAAAACAGACCTTGAAAAAGATGCTGAGGTTCATTCTATCACCTTTTCGTCGGCACTTCTTGATACTTTTGATGAACTCGGTCGCGAGTTCATATTGGCTCATGGCGCCGTTGAATTTGTTGACCCTTAAACGGCAATCAGTAGGTCCAACTTAGCCGAGGCTTTGATAATTCAAGTGCGGAGGGTCGTACATGCCCGCATGGACTGAAGGTACCCGAAAGGACCCGAAGCCGTGTCGAGAACAGGACAGAGGGAAATTTGAGGTAACCCAGAGAGATGGGCGGGCGCGGCTTGGTAAACTCCACACCGAACATGGCATCCTAGAAACTCCAGCTCTCCTTCCCGTCGTCAACCCCAACATCCGTACGATCGAACCGAGAGTCATGTGGGACAAGTATGGAATTGGAGCACTCATTACCAATTCATACATCATCTGGAAGCACGATGATCTCAAAGTAGAGGCCCAACAAAACGGCGTGCACTCTTTGCTCAATTTCCCGGGAGTGGTCATGACCGATTCAGGGACATTTCAATCTTACATGTACGGAGATGTGGAAGTCGGTGTTGAAGAAATCGTGACCTTTCAGAAGTCCATTGGAGTCGATATCGCAACAATGCTTGACGTCTTTTCAAGGCCCGATATGACTGAAAAGGAAGTGGAAGAAGCCGTCCATGAAACGGTGAATAGAGCAACGGTAAGTGTTGAGGCTTCTGGAGAAACAATGCTCAACGGCCCAATTCAAGGCGGCGTATTTCGCAAATTGCGTCAACTATCTGCTCAATTAATGTCCGAACACGACTTCTCAGTTCACCCAATAGGGGGAATTGTTCCCGTAATGGAACAGCAACGCTACAAAGATTACGCCAAAATCATGATGGCTGCGCTTCCAAACTTACCACCGAATCGCCCCGTTCACATGTTTGGATGCGGACATCCAATGCTCTTCCCAATGTCCATTGCATTGGGGGCTGATTTGTTTGATTCAGCTGCTTACGCTCTTTTTGCTCGTGATGGAAGATTGCTCACACCTTGGGGCACTGAGCGAATTGATGACTTGGTGGATTGGCCAATGCTGATGCCTTGTGTCGCCATGCTAAGCCCTGCAGATGTACGATCTATGCCGGCTATGGAAAAAGAAAAATGTCTGGCTCATTACAACCTTGAGGTGACCCTTGCCGAACTTGCTCGTTGCAAACAGGCGGTTCGAGATGGCAAAATTTGGCAACTTGCTGAACAACGAAGTCATCAACATCCAGCCTTGAGAGAGGCGTTCCTTTGGCTTTCTACTCGCCCCGCAATAAGTGGAAACTATCGTAGAGATTTATTCTACAACGACAGGGAGGCTGCAAAAGATCTCCAAGGAGACCGAGGAATGTGGGAAGACTCTTGGGATTGGGTGGTATGGAATCAACAGACACCGAGAGTTGGTGGAATTCAATGGTCGGGAGATGACACCTTTGTTCGCCCTCATATCCAAAAAGCAAGGCGAGCAATCCACACCCGCTGGACGACGCGAGAAGAGACAAAACACACCTTCATTTTTCACGGAATACGAGGGCCGTTTAGGGACCGTCTGTTGGACCAATTCATTTGGTTACAACACCATATCCCCGCTGTTCAAACATTGATGCTTACGCCTTTAGGATTGATACCAATCGCTCTTGAAGATGTCAATCCATTCGCTCATGTCAATGCCCCTGAATGGGTGCTTGACCACCGCCCCGACGACTTGTGGATCAAACGGGAATTGGAGCGACTCGGAATTGGTGAAGTCCCATATGCTTGCGTTGATGCGAGAGGCGATGGTATCAAAGCGAGGATGGAGCAAGCTCTTGAACGCTTAAATTTGCCAATCAACATGCTCCATATGCCGATCGATAACGAAGACAGAAAGGCTGCTGATGCCACGCTTAACCTTCACCAAGCGATTGAGAAGATGATGGTTATGCTCAACATGGACCGAGCAGCTGCAGAAACCATTGCACAAGGTGCATCGTATGTTGCCAACCGGCAGGGACGTGTCAAGAATGTTCTGGACTCAAACGGGATTCATATCCTGAGCCCTCGTCTAAGAGATGGCGGACTTTCACTCACCAATACTGGAGCAACACACATATTCAACCAACGAAAAGAACCGCTCCCCAATACAATCCCGATTCCAGAATGGAACGGTACATCAGGAAACGGTCCTGCAATTGTCGTTGTAGAACCCGATGCAGAGCCTTATGTTCGGCAAGGTAGAAACGTGTTTCATGGATTTGTCACCGCATGCGACCGCTGGATTCTCCCCGGTGAGTCATGCTTGATTGTCAATCAACAAGGACATTTACTTGGGCATGGCATTTCACAATGCAATGCTGATGAGATTCGTGCGTTTACAAAGGGTATCGCCATCAAAACCCGCGGCGGGCTTCTTGAAAAAGAATAGGACTTATCGATATCGGCGAGGCAAAGGCTTCAAGGGTCGTCGTTTATCTCGCTTTTTTGTGGCTCCTATGGACGACGACCTTGTCATTCACAGCAAGGGGTTAACAAAATCATATGGCCCTCACGTAGCCCTTGAGAATCTCAACCTTTCAGTTCCTCGTGGAGCAACGGGTTTGCTCGGTCCAAATGGTGCTGGAAAATCGACATTTCTCAAAACCGTTTTGGGACTCATCCAGGCGACATCGGGTGAGGCAACTGTCTTGGGATTGGACATCAAAACCCAAGGAGAAGAAATACGTTCACGGATTGGGTATATGCCCGAATACGATGCACTCAATCCCGAGATGGACGCCATTCACCAAGTTCGTTATTCGGGTGAATTGTTAGGAATGAATCCCGTTGTTGCGTTAAACCGCGCCCATGAAGCACTCCAATTCGTAGGTATGGGAGAACAACGATACCGAGAAATCAAGAGTTTCTCTACCGGTATGAAACAGGCAACAAAACTCGCATGTGCAATCATTCACGACCCAGAATTGATTATTGCTGATGAACCATCCAATGGATTGGACGCAAAAACTCGGGAGTTCATGATCTCAACACTCAATACCATGGTCCATGAAGGAGAACGATCCGTACTCATGGCCAGTCATCTTATGGAAGATGTTGAGAGAGTCTGCGAGAACATCGTCCTGCTTCACAAGGGAAAATTAGCAGCTCAAGGCCGCATTGAGGACCTCAAGGCCATTGATAGGGAAGTCGAAATCCATGTATGGGGAGGAGCGACTCCCCTCGAAGAATTGTTGCGCGACCGAGGCTTCAAAATTCGAAGGGAAGGAAGAGTCATGCGTGTCGCTAACACTCAGGAAGACACCACAACCCACATCCTTCAGGCTGCGAGTGAAGTCGGTGCCCAGATTCGTCGAATGCATGAATATGAAGCATCTCTTGAAGACCTCTTCCTTGCCATCATGGAAAATCTTGGATATGAGATTAAATCGAGCGATGATTTATTGTCATCTCCAATTGAAGCTCGTCGCGTTGATGCTCCAGAATCTCTTGGAGGTGGGGCGTCCTGACTGAAGAGCAAACCATCGATGTCGAAGCACCCGTAACGGGCAAAGCCCGCATGGATGTGGCTTGGGGCTCGGATAGTGGAGATGAACTTGAACTCACAGATTCGTCGGCACAAACGGCCAAAAGCGGTGAAATTTTTGAGCAAAAATACACTTCATGGAACGGTACGCTCAACCCAAGATGGATGAGAAATTGGGCCATTCTACGACACCATTTGCTTGGAATCTTCAAGAAAGGACATCGCCCATGGTCAATGCCAACGAGGATCTTTCTGTTGATTGCGTTCATAGGGGCGCTCAGTGACGCTGCATTCACACTCTTGTCCGGTCTGCTCGGAAGCGCAGAATTCCACGCCCTTTTCGGTGTAAGTCGGGACAACCTCTACGGGCACATTTTGGGCTTTTTCCCCCGAAATGTACTGTTTTACCCCCTTGTGGCAGCCCTCTTGGTAGGGAGTGTAATTTCTGAAGACAGGCAACATGGTACTTCTGCTCTCTATTTTTCACGACCTGTTTCTCGATTCGACTATATCGGGATGAAGTACCTCTCTGTGGCGTTGATCCAATCGTTGGTCATTTTGTTTACGTACATGCTTTACTTCATGGCGGAGATTCTTGCATTCGGCCGAGGATGGTCATGGATGGTCGATGTATTCCCGATGTTTCTCGCAGGATTCATTGCCGGAATCATCCTCATCATCACCTATACCAGCATAGGACTTGCTCTTTCAAGCGTATCTCAGGGGAAATTTTTCCCAGGGATTGGCCTTGTTGCCATTCTCTTTGGTTCCAAAACTCTTGCTGCAATCGTGAAGAATCTCTTTGAAAGGGAAATCTTGTACCTGCTCTCTCCCTACGATTGTGTCGCTCATGTTGGCCAAGCCATCATCGGGACCCAACAAACCTACGACCAATATCCATGGACCTATTCCTTGGTTGCCCTGGTGGCAATGAATGCCGTCGCATTGTACATTCTCGCATCCCGTGTGTCCTCAATGGAGGTGACCCGTGAATGATGCCCGACCCGACACAACAAGGCAAAGCCGAAACCAAGGAATGGAAGCCCGATGTTGACATGCCGGTCGTCTATTTCCAAGGCGTATCCAAATCATATGGACGAATCCACGCCCTTAGCAATATCACCCTTGGTTTGAGCGGTGGAGTTACTGGCATTCTTGGAATGAACGGAGCGGGTAAATCAACGATGTTCAAACTCATTATGGGTAAGTTGAAACCATCTGCTGGCGAAGTGAGGTTGTTTGGGACCGATCCTTGGAAAAATCCCGCACCCTACGTCAAAGTTGGCTTTGTTCCTGAACATGAAAAAATGCATGACTGGATGACTGCTCTTGATTTTGTAAGCACCTTCGCCCGCCTTCATGGAATGACACGCGACCATGCTGAAAAGGAAGCAATCCGAGTCCTGGACTTCGTTGGACTATCCGATGTTGTCAACAAGCAAATTGGACAGTTTTCCAAAGGTATGAGGCAGCGCACTAAAATTGCACATGCGTTGGTCAATGACCCTGAATTGATCATTCTTGATGAGCCGTTACAAGGCTGTGATCCGCTTGCCCGAACTACGGTGATGAACGTCATTCGGGAACTGGGCAAAATGGGTAGAACCGTGCTTGTCAGCAGCCATATTCTCAGTGAAATTGAACGTATTACAGAGCAAATTATCATCCTCCACCAGGGGAAACTTGTGGCCCTCGGTAATCTTCATGCGATTCGTGAGCGTCTTGATGAAATACCTCACACCATACGAATCGTCGGCGATGATGCTCGTTCCCTAGCCAAAGACATTCTCGACCATCCTGCCGTATTTGGACTGAGTTTTCCAAGCAATACCGAACTTCTCATCCAAACTTATCATTTTGGCTCATTGCATTCCGAACTTCCTAAACTCATCGTCAAAAACGGGCATCGCGTGACACTTATTGACAATCCAGATGACGACCTTGAATCGTTATTGGGCCATCTAACTGGAGGGGGAGCATGAGCGATAAACCCACCATCTGGCGAGCCCTGGATCGCAAAGCCATGGCCGTTGCTGAATTCACACTTCGTCAACAACGAAAGCGGCTTTCAACTTGGGTTGTGATGGGTGTTGGTTTCCTTGCCATGGCAGTATTGACCATGTTTTACATCGACTCGATGATGAGAGATTACGATGCGATTGACAACGATGGTGACTCAAGTGATTTCGATATGGACGGTTATCCAAATGGCCAAGAAGTGCTCTACGGCACGGACATACTGGACCCTGATTCACACCCGGGATTGCTCAACCCATCAATTCCTCCCGACGACCCATCTAAATGGATAAATGAGGATGATTTTGACATTGAATCTTTGGCTTCCGGAAGTTATGGATACGATGATGACGGAGATTGCAGAACAGAAGAAAAGACGGCATCTCAGCAAGATACAAACAGCAACAATATCCCTTGTGATGTAAGAATAACCGAGCCCTCATACTACAACGGCTTTTCAACCGCAATCCTCAGCGACCGTGGTGTCGACGAGGATCCCGACGACGATGCATATGCAAAGGAGTCAATTCATCGCGCCTTCGTTTTAGCTCTTGGTAAGTTTGGATTTGTTTTTCTGATTGGGATTTTCGTACCCTTGTTCATGGCAACCGGTCTTGTTCGTGATGAAATGACCTCAGGAACCATGCATTACATGCTCTCAAAACCCATCGCCCGTTCGGAAGTATTCCTGTATCGCATCCTAGGATTTTTGGGGCTTGCCTGGCCGTACATGACAGGGATGGTTGTCCTCGCAGCATTGGTCACGGGATTCTTTGGCCCCAGTGATGGATTCTTCAGATTCAGTGACCTTGGCGTGTGGATGGCAGTGCTCCTTGCTTCGCTTTTGGCGGTACTCGTCTACGCCATGTTGTTTTGTTTACTCGGCGTATTGTGGAAGCATGGAATCATACTCGCGCTTCCCTTTGCTGCTTGGGAATTGGGCATGATTTTAACCACCTTGGGCGCTCCAGATGCCGCCATCCTTCGGTTTTCGGTCATCGGATGGGCGATGAACATCGTTGACGCAGGTGCAGCTTTGGCTTGGACGGACACTTCACTCCTCATCGAACTCGGACTATGGGGCGGTGGAAGCAACAATGCTGAACCGCTAACAGGTTCGCTCGCATTGCAAATATTCGCATCTGATTCAGGATTAGGGCTTACACCTTTAGTGACCATTGTCGTGTCGATTTGCGTGATGCTTTTCCAAGCAGCAACCTGCTGGTTTGTTGGTGGAGCATTGTTCAAGTCCAAAGAAATAGACTGAGGTGATCGGATGGATAATCAACCGATTGTACCGGAATATTTTGACGGAGATTTTTCCACGATGTGGGCATTAGGGCAGCGCAAACCACTTTGGCACCTGACATGGGATTGGTGGTGGTGGTTGGTCATGGTAGATGACCCAGATGGCAATCCAAGTGGAAGGCAATTGATGGTCTTGTGGTCAACAAAAGACAACGACATGGTCGATGTTAATGGCAAGGAATGGACGCCTAAAGGCCGCCCTGGATTCGACGAGCACAAAGGCATGGCAATCGATGGCATGGTCTGTGCTTGGTGGTTTGATGGTACACGAATGCACGAGCCCTACATCAAACGTATTTGCCGCATGATCGCCTTTGATGACATGCATCCTGCTTGGCCTGGAAAGGGACTTGGTAAAGGAGGCGGAGCGGTTGTTCCGTTGCTTCATGAAGACCTCTCGATGGGGCTCACAAGCGATATGAGCAAATTTTGGCTAACACTCAAAGGCGACCAGCAAGCCATCGCAAATGGAGCACCAAAGGACATGGAACTTGAGTTCACGCCGTGGAACCATGCGATGTCGGTTGCTCGTCCATCCACTGCAACCTATGCAAGCAACATGGGCTACGACATTCTCCGAGTCCACGGAACAAAGGTCAAAGGTCAAATCGGAGGAGAAGACGTCCAAGGAAGCGCATATTTTCAGAAAGTGTGTGTCCAAGCACCCTCGCCACCATGGTATTGGGGCGTCTTGCACTTTGAGGATGGTTCGTATCTGGATTGGTTTTTACCTCACCTTTCTCCGACCATTACCGCACGGAATCCCAACCCTTGGAAACGAAGGGATATACAACACATTGGCCTTTCTCAAGGAGGATTATTCCACGATGCTAAGAATCAGAGAACTGAGCGTTTTGGCAGAGTTGAAGTCATCAAAAGTACTTCACAACGTGTTGAGGGAGCACACGGGCAAAGCCCAGACTCACCTCTGCCGGCATTCTCTGTGAAAATGTGGAACGGAAGGACGAGTGTACAATTCAAAGTCGAAGCCGTTGACCGCGCCCACTGGCATTTTGACCAACCTACCCGAGGAGGAATGTGGTCACATCTCACCTACAATGAATACCCACTTGAGTTAATGAAATTGGAAATCGTTGATGAATTTGGAAAACGAACTCGCAACGACTACGGGTGGGCAAGGGGTAACGCTGAACACTCTTGGGGCTTACTTCATTGAATTTCAACAGATATTCGGGGTAAGGTATTTGTCTCAAGTGTTTCTAAGGCTAACAGAGGCCTCACCATGTCCGAAGACTCACCAGCACCCGAAGAAGACGAAAAAACCGAGGCAACAACCCTTGAATCATCAGAAGATGCTAGGATTGAGGCTCAAACCAAGAAGTACAGATTGATTTCTGGGGAAACGGTTTTGGAAAACGGAGAAGCACGGCCAAGCACCCTTGCATTCATTGGAATGTACTTCATTGGACTGTTGGTATTTGGAGTACACATACTCTTCTCAAATCCTCCTGAAGCAAGCGGAGATGCTTCTTTTGGCGTCAAACTCCTTGCTACAATCCTTGAATTGTCCTCTGGAGAGGATCTGCCGATTGGATTTGTACTTGTCATGGGCGGAATTACATGGATTAACCGAATGCTGAATATCTCCACCTCAGGCCGTTGGACAACGACCGCTCTACTCGCCATTACACTTGCACCTGTTATCGTGCAAATCGACCAACTCATCGCCACAATCGCTAACATTTTCCTTGCAGAAAACATGGAGCCATTCATTCCAATCGATTACAGTTACTTCTGGTTTGGAATTGTATTCACACTCGCATTCTGGGCGGCCACATTGTTCTATCAACGCAGCTTCTCCTATGCGATTACCAGCAATGCTGTGATTTTCCAACACTCCTTTATGCTCTCTCGTTCGCACCGACGTATTCTGTTTGACCGTATTTCCGAGGTCATGGTAGAGCGAACACCTATGGGCACAGTACTCGGATACGCCACGGTGACCATCATGACAGATTCGGGCGTAGGTCTCGTGGATGAAACCGTTGGTATGAGTGCTGGAACTACCGGCGGAGGTGCATCCGATAACGCAGGTGATTCTGCCGCATCCAAAGTCAAGAGAGGGCTTTTCAAATCGTTCTTTGCCTTCCTCACCTATCAGCGCACTTCACGTCGTGTTGACCCAGACCCAAAGCATTGCTTCTACAAAGTTCGTAAGTGGGAAAATGTCAAGTTGATGCTTAATGAGATGCACAAGAAGCATTCCTCATCCAATTTGCTTGAAGACCTCAAGACCGCCATGACCAAAGACGACTCTTGAATGCTTCAAGCGAGCCTTGAAAAGTACCATCCTCCACGCAAGGGTACGAGATGGTTATTATGTCACAAGAATTACTACAAGGCCCCATTGAAATGTTTAGCAACGGCGACTTAGACGGCGCAATTGCAGACCTTGAAGCAAAGATAAAAGATCATGCTGAAGTTGCAGAACTCCACCACATGTGGGCTGAATTTGCAAACATGAAGAATGCCGATGCACAAGATGATGTTATTGCTGGCCGAAAAATAATGAAGGCCTACAAAACCGCCATGGAACTCGATGAAGAAAGCATGGAATACATCGCAGACTTCGCTTCCTTTGCCCTTGAATGCCGCCGGATCCCGGTCGCAGTAAAGGAATTCCAACGATATGCTACCCGTCTTAAGCTTGAGGATATTCCCGTTGATGAAATTCTATTCACTGCAAGCCGAAATCTCGTTGACGCCATTGAAGTGATGGACCCTTCACGAAAGGCTCCAATGGTCCAACCATGGCTTAAGCAAGCACTTGAGTGGGCAGTTGGTGCTCTTGGCTATACGACTGAAGACGCCATAAATACGCTCAATTCTGACGAATGAGGTGCTAATGGTGGCCTCTACGGTTCGCCTTTTCTTCCGGCTAGGTTACCTTGGCGATGCGTTTCACGGAAGCCAAATTCAACCTGATGTTCGTACCGTCCAGGGTGAATTGATCCGTGTGTTTCGCTCACTCAAGTGGCTTGACCCGGACAATGAAGGGCATCTTCTCGTACTCTCAAGTAGAACCGATGCTGGTGTTCATGTCAGAATTAATGGAGGAATCGTCACATTGGAGCGTGAGTTATGGGGTGCATTGACTCCTAAGAAAATGATCCGAGCCATTGATGACCGATTGGACGACAACATTGCATTCTTGACCGTGGAAGAAGTTTCAGACGATTGGAATCCTCGCATGGCTGCGTTTCGCGTGTATCGGTACAGACTCGAGGGAATGGAATTTTGGAAAGCCCCTGAGATTGAACAGTTCAACGCGTGGCTTCAACTCTTTGTAGGTACATACGATGCAAGGAATTTTGCTCGTTTGGAGGAGGGAAAAAATCCGATGAGAACGATTCTTAATGCTCAACCTTGGACGGACAACGGACGACTGATCGGTTTTGAGATCACAGGTGAAGCATTTCTTTGGAACCAAGTTCGCAGAACAGCAAATGCTCTCTTTCGCTTAGCAATAGGTGAACTCAGTGAACAGGATATTGTTGAAGCCATTGAGCAGCCACTCACTCCAGTTGATTTTGGTGTAGCACCTCCAGAGTGGTTGGTATTGTGGGGGGTTTCTTGGGAAGAATTCCCACTTCCAATCTCGACCCATTTGACGTCCCTGTCACCTCCTCCAACTGGACGAAGTGCAGAGCGTACTCGTCGGTCTCGTTGGCAAAAAGCAGCCCAACACGAGGTCAAAACTATGTTGTACAATGAATGGGCTACAATCGGCACACTGCCGTTAAGTTATCACAATTCAAGGGAGTGAAAGGTCGACAACATCACCATCTTTGAGGTTCAAATGCTCTCTTAGAAAGACCGACGAAATCACTTCAATAACGTCAACATGACGGGTTAGGTCTGGAATTAACAACGCACATTTAACCGAGATATCGCCGCTTGTGATGGTAGCATGAAAAGCCGATGCACCTCCAAACGAAACACCGTCTCGTAGGAAACCGCGGACGCGCACCAACGGATACTCTGACACATTGTATTCCTGAGCTGCTTTGCGAGCAGATGCCGGCGCATCAAGTGTGTCAATTCCAGCTTTTTGTCGCAAAGCAATGTATTGGCTGAGTATCTCCTTTTCCACTTGTATGTTGAGAGTCCCCGGCCAAGCGGTCTGTCCGAGAATTTCACGAAACTGATCTTGATAGTGTGGCTGCGCCATGAAAACATGTGCTCTTCCAAGCCCACTGCTTACAGTTCCTTGCAGGTTCATGCCCCTCCCACAATTCGCCCCTTTTTGAGGATGCGTTCTCGTCCATCTCCGGGTTGATATACCCTCAACGATTCTTATCAATGATTGAAATGGTGAAGGACGAAGAGAGGAAATCAGAAGAAGAACAGAGTAAAAATCCAGCAGAAGGAGAATTCCATGTAGAAGATATGGAACTTTTCCTCCGTGCATACAATCTCTTTGTTGAGAAAGTTGTGGAATTTGAGTGGCCCGAGGGCCATGAAATCTGCAGCGACCCACAAATGATGCGGATGGTGTTTCAGATGTATTGGAAGCAACGACATCGACAGCGATTGGAGGATGAACGGATGCAGAAAAAACGCAGCAGACAAGGACGTGACCAAAACGAGTCCACAGAATTTATGATTGGTGGTAAAGAGAATTTCAAAAAATTTCTCAAAGGCTATATTGAATCACACAGCGACGAAGACGAATATGAAGATGAAACCGTATTCATTGACCCTGGTGAATCAGAGCCTGACGAGGCACCCTCAACGAAAGATGCAAAAATTCGTCAAGAACGATTCCGAGAGGAGTGGGAGTGAACTTCACTTACGAATTCCAGTCCCATAAGCAAGGAACTCAAGCGATGATGTCCTGCCTTTCGAATTTTTTGCAAAAGTGACGGTAGATGTTTGAATACGAAGATTGGTGATTGAAGAGCACCCAAGTTGAGTTGCCTGTTCTTGCAAGCGACGAACGACTTCCCTACGGCCGTAACTAATCACAACATCATAGGAATGCAATCGTCCGCCGAAAACGGATTTCGACCACATAAAGAACATCTGCCCCATTGAAGGACCAACAACAATGCTGGTGTGGAGAAGAACTGAACTTTGGGCAGAAAGTGAACTTACTTTGTTCGAGGTTGATGATATTTGGTCGGCTCCAAATGCTGCCATTTGGTTTTTTTCAGCAACATCAAGCTTGTTCAAGAGCGAATCCTGATACCAACGTCCAAGCGCCCACGAGATCACTGGGAAAGCGAATGTCACGACAATTGAAACGATGGTCCAAACAAGCCAAATTGGAACTACTTCATCCATTGAAATGCCTCACTGGACAACAACAGCGGTACCGTAACAGAAAAGTTCAGAAGCACCGGCAGCAACGCTTGAAGTTGCGAATCTAACGTTGACAATAGCATTTGCTCCACGGGAGTGGGCGTCTGCCATCATGCGTTGTAGCGCTTCATTCCTTGATTCATTCAAGAGCTCTGTGTAAGCCTTTAGTTCGCCCCCAACGATGTTTTTGAGTCCAGCGAAAATATCTTTCCCAATGTGCTTTGCACGCACGGTAGAACCACTGACCAAGCCAAGTGAATTGACCAGAGAGTGGCCGGGTATTGTTTCAACATTGGATAGCATCAAGGATATGGCTTGTGGAGATTCCATGTTCACAAGACAAAATACGTTCCATATGAAGGTTTAGGTACAGAATCTACAACAACGGTTGCATGCGAAGCCATTCCAAATCAGAGATGTAGAGTTGGCGAATATCGTCAAGGCCAAGAACGAGCATGGCAAGCCTCTCGAGGCCCATCCCCCAAGCCAAGACTGGAGACTGTATTCCGAGTGGTTCAGTAACTTCGGGACGGAAGATTCCAGCTCCACCGAGTTCAAGCCACTTACCGTGCCACTTCACTTCAATTTCAAGACTGGGTTCTGTGTATGGAAAGTAAGCCGGACGAACACGAACTTCGGGATATCCCATCTTTGCATAGAATGTTTTGAGCGTTGTTACAAGCATTTGGAGGTTTGCTCCTTCTTCCATAATGATGCCTTCAATTTGATGGAATTCAGGCAAGTGGGTTCGGTCAATCGCTTCTTTTCGGAAAACTCGATCAACCGAAAAGACCCTGCAAGCTTCTTTGGGATGCTTAGCGAGGTATTGAATCGTATTGACAGTGGTGTGCGTGCGCAGAAGAGAACGTTGGGCAGTGTCAAACGAGAATGAGCCGCCCCAGCCTGTTGAGCCTGTATCTCCTCCGTCTTCGTGTATGGACTTCCACTTGCTCATCAAGTCTTCAGACAAATCCATTTTCAAAGGCTCTGTGAGGTAAAAGGTATCTTGCATTTCCCGAGCAGGATGGTCTTGAGGGATAAAAAGGGCATCCATGTTCCATCCTGCGGTTTGAACATAATCGTCAACCAATTCCGAGAATCCCATTTCCAAAAACACCGAACGAATCCGTTCGATCAACGCTTGCATTGGATGGCTACGACCCCGGCGAGGGGTTGCTGATTCAAGCGTGACATCAAAGGCCCGGAATTCTGCTTCCTTCCATTCATCGGTCTGAAGCAATTCAGGCGTCAGTTCTGAAATAACGACGCTTTCTTTCAACAACTCGGGGTCAACTGATTCCCCTACTGGAGTAATGGACCATGAGCGAACTGTTTGTTCTAATGAGGAGACCAACCCCTTTCGTTGGCGGAAATGATTGAGTAAATCATCGTCAAGTTCGCTCATCTCTAATGGGAGCGAACTCAGAAAATCACTTCGCTTTTTGAGCGTATCTTCAATCATGGAAGCATCATTAGCGACAAGTATGCCTCCATCAATGGCGACTCCAAGTTGTTTGAGCAAGCCAACACCAGGACCCGCTTCATGCCGTTCAAACTCAGATTGTAAAGCCTTCATAGAAGGTTCACTTACCGTTTTCATCCAATTCCACAGGCGCTGTTCTAGGAGTCCAGAATGCATTGCTTTTTCACCTTCGGAATCAAGTTGGATATCGGTGGTCACAACCTCACTCAGTTTCACGAAACCATGATTCTCTAATCCATGACCTGCACCCACAGCAACGGCTTGGTCGGTCCACGAACAAGTCTCAAGAACTTGCTCTAGTGACCATGAGGGATGGTCGATTTGTTGCATCTTGAGCAACATTCGTCGCTCCGGATTTAACAGATTGAGACCATCCATGATTCTCCCAATGGCACACACGACTTGAAATCACCGTCTAAAATGATTCAAAAACGGTGAAGTTATTCCTCTTCTTCCCAAAGCGGTTTATTGCAATTAGGGCAAGTAAAGGACGACGGCTTACCGCCCATAACAAGTTCAACATGACCGCAAGGCCCGCACAGTATTGACGAGCGAATGGGTTCATCCAATGTCACATCAACTCTGTACATTACACGACCAGCATCTGGGAGCATTTCACCGTCAGGGGACCATTGAGCAACGGCCTCGGGTGAGAGGCCAACTTGTCGACTGAGGGACATACCAACGAGGAAGAAAACAATTCCAAACAATCCTACGGTGACGGCCATTGAACCTAAACCAGCAACGGTCATAAATGCTCCAAAAACGATACAAACGAACCCTGAGATGAGAAAATTTTCACGGGAAAGTCTCGTCATAGATACACCTCATTGATGTGCGGACTTGAGTGCTTGAGCAACTTTGGGGATTTGGTGAAGGGGAATGGCACACAAGCCAATTCGAACTCCACCTCGCAGAGGAACGAGATAAACGTGCATTTCTGCACACTTTTCAGCCACAGCAACCGGGTCGTCGCATTCGTACCAAGCAAAGAATCCGTCGTGAGTTGGGTTGACTGGTACCTTCAATTCTGTACATGCTTTGACGAACGTTTCTCGTCGTTCAACCAACAAATTAGCGAGTCGGTCTCGCTCCAAACTCCACGAAGCCCCTCCCGATTCAGAAGCATGCATTTCACTGAGGACATACTGCGCCACACGAGGGGCTGCAGACCATGTCTGGCGGCCTGTAACCCCCATAACTTCACGCAATTTCTCAAGTGTTTCTTCTTCAGGATGAATGCAAACCAAAGCCCCAGTACGAAGACCGTAGATGGTGTGAGATTTTGAGAGAGAAACTGCAAAACATATCAAAAGATTCTCCGGCCATGGCAGGCCGTTCTCAAGAGCTTCAAGGATTGTTTCAGCCCAACCATGAGGCTCATCAGCATACAGGTGATATGCAGAGTCTATCAACAAAGTATGCCCAACGTCCTCATGGCGAGTCGCACTTTCCATGAATAAATTGAGCAGTGCATAACGGCTTTCGCTTGGGAGAGACAATCCGGTTGGATTGTGGGCTGGGTCATTGAGCCATGTCATGACCGTTGATTGGGAAGTTGCAAGCCGTTCAAGTTCGGTGCTGAACGCTTCGGAATCAAACATAGGGTAGTGGGTATTTTCATTGGATGGGAGGAGTGGGTAGGTTGCCATTTCAAGACCGCATCCTTTCAAGAATCCTGCATAAGGTCCCCAATGACGGTCTCTTAGGAGAATCGCTTCACCTCGCTCACAGAAGTTTGAGGCCGCTAAGAAGAGGGCCCCCGAGCCTCCGGGGCTCGCCGTAGCCATGCCGTTAACACCCAGCGTTTCCAACGATTGACGGTACTCCCCAAGGGCAAGAGTTTGCGCAAGGTCCAGGAAGGGTGGAAGTCCTTTCAGAGGCGCATAGGCTGCAAATTCCACCGGTGGAGCCTCCCTCAAAGCTGAATCTACAACGGTGTTGATGGCCAATTCCCCATTGTCTTCAAGCAAAGCACCGATGGTTCCGTTGACCGCATCTGCACCAGCAGCAGCGGCATTTTGATATCGGGCCAACCAACTGAAAATGACATCATTGCCACTTTTTGTTTTACCATGTGATGACAAAAACTGCATTCCGATCTCGTCCACCATGCAGCCGCCTCGGCTCCATTGTTCTTTGACTTGACTCCTCGTTTTCTTGGATGTTCATCCGCTTCATTCATCAAGGGGTGGCCGCACGCAGGAGTTGAAGCCAACGTAGCACAGTCTGGTAGTGCGTCTGATTTGTAATCAGACGGTCGGGGGTTCGAGTCCCTCCGTTGGCTCCACCAAAGCGTGAGGAATTCATAAACAGTGATTCATATACTCAACGACATCATTCCTCCCCATGCCAGAATGCAATATTGACGCAAAAGGGAAGGCAGCCCGCCTTGTTGGCGGTGTTATTTCTGTTCTCGCAGGACTGGTCATAGCCGGCTTACTTGCCTCACAGACCGTCACACTTGGCATTGGATGGCTCACTGTAGCCGGACTAACCCTTGGCGGGGCATTTGCCATTTACGAAGCACGAGCAGGATGGTGTATTGTGAGAGCTATAGGCATCCGTACTCCATTGTAATGCCTCAAAGCGAACCCTCAAAACCCGATACCATGTGGTATTGTTCATGAGCGCAAAACGGCTTGATGGAAAGGCGTGTGCTTCATCGGTTGAATCGGAACTCGCTGACCGTATTGAATCACTGAAATCGTCTGGAGTGCGCCCGCACCTCGCCGTGATCATTGTCGGAGACGATCCGGCATCGCACGTGTACGTCAATTCAAAGGTACGTATGTGCAAGCGCATCGGGATTCGCTCAACACACGTAGAACTTCCAGAAGACACGACCGAAGAGATTCTTCGAGAGCATATTTTGGCCATGAATTCACAAGATGATTTGCATGGGATTTTGATTCAATCCCCACTTCCAAATCACATGAATGAGGAGGCACTTACCGACCTCATTGACCCAAGTAAGGATGTTGATGGTTTTCACCCCTCAAATTTAGGACGAATCGTTCAAGGGCGTTTGGATGGAATGGTGCCATGCACACCTGCAGGCGTTATGCGCATGCTTCGTTGGGCAAAAATTGATCTCACCGGGAAAAAAGCAGTTGTTATTGGACGGTCATTCAATGTTGGAATGACCCAAGCCTTGCTACTCGCTGCTAAGGGCGCAGATGCAACTGTTACAGTTGTTCATTCACGAACTCAAAATCCACAAAAAGAATGCATGGAAGCAGACATCATTGTCGCGGCAGTCGGCCGTCCTGAAATGGTAAAAGCCTCCTGGGTTAAACCTGGAGCGGTCGTCGTTGATGTAGGTATTAATCGAGTTGATGACGATACGAGAGATCGTGGCTGGCGTCTTGCTGGAGATGTTGCTCCCGATGTTTCGAGCGTGGCATCATGGCTTTCTCCTGTACCGGGTGGCGTAGGACCGATGACCATCGCAATGTTGATGGAAAATACGGTCCGCTCAGCGGAGTTGCGGAACCAGAAGTGAGTGCGAATCAATATAGCCGTGAACGGTTTCCTTGTCATGTGGCCCACGACCCTCGAGCTCCTAAAGTGGCAGCATTTTCAAATCTGCTCGCCGTGGTTTTGTCCGTTGCTGCCTTCATAAATTCGTGGCAAAATGTTTGGGGAACTTCAGGATTCGGTTTGGAAGAGATCGTTCTTATCGTCTTCGCAGTAGGTCTTCTAGGTCTTGCGAAGTGGGGCAATACTGAGCATGAAATACCTGAATTTAGCTCTTCATATTCAAGTAAAGCAAGTATGTTTGAAGATTTTGATGAGTTCCAAACTCCTATCGCATCAAATCACATGTCTTATGAATCAACAATTCCTTCCTCAACAACCAACAGCAATCAAACATCAGCAACCATCCTTACATCAATTCTTGGCGAACAACAACAGACAAGTGAAACTCAGGTTAAGTCGGCCATAACAACTCTTTCACTCGGTGAATTTGGTGAAAGGGCACATCAAGAAGCCCACCCCACTGAATTTACAAAACAAAACAATCACTTCCGGGAGGCAGCTCCCACAAGTGAGACCACTGGGGCTGCACTCAACCGTGTTGTTATCCAGCCTGTTCCTTTACCCGGCAAAGAAGGAGAGCCAACGGTTGACCCTACCACCATTCCAGGATTGGAACCGGACCGAGTTTTCGTCACTGAAGGAGTCTCCGGAATTCCTCTTCCTGAATTACCGAATATAGAAGAATCAATCACCAATATACCAGCATCTTCTCCAAGCATTCAATCACAAAAGATACCGGTTGAACTTCCAGATTTACCCGACGAAGCGTCCTTTGATGTACCAAAAGTGGTTCCAAAACTTGACCTTCCAGAGCTTGATGATTTATTCACTGATCTTCCAGAAACACCCAATACACCATCCATATCAACGCCTGATTTACCTGACTTGGACGACCTGTTTTGAACGACGAATCATTCAAAGAGGTTCGCCGCCGGCCTCGTATTGATGTGGACCCAAGGGTTTGATTTGCACTCGCACTCCACTCACAGTGACGGTGAGCACCCTGTGGAGTTGGTTGCAGAACTCATGTCCAACAATGGAGTGAAGACATGGTCCCTTACCGACCATGATACTGCATCTGGTTGGGTTGAGGCTGAACTCGCTGCATCGAGAAGAGGTATGAGATTCATCCCTGGAGTTGAAATCACATGTGTTCCTGCTCACTCACCTGTCGAGAAAGAACTGGAATTGAGGGGGCGTGAACGGGCATCTGCATCCTGGCATCTTCTCGCATACTTCCCTCAACATAAAGCAGGAACGAACGACCCAAATATCTCAGGATTCTTGAAATGGCTAGCACCGAAGCAGGATGGCCGTGAGCCACGTATGCGAGCGATGTGTGCTCGTTTGGAATCTCTTGGAATGGCAATCAATATTGATGATGTATTAGCAAAGGCGGAGGGGTCAGTTGGTCGCCCTCATCTCGCTGAAGCCATGGTCGAAGCAGGATATGTTAAAACCAAGCAGGAAGCTTTTGAACGGTGGATTGGAGATGGAAACCCTGGATTCGTTGCTCATGAAAAGCCAACAATACTCGATGCTGTAAACGCGGTAAGAAACGCAGGTGGAGTCACGTCATTGGCCCACCCAATTTACTACGGAGTTCCTGTAGAAGAACTCATTTCTTGTCTCGTTGAACATCAAATTGATGGTGTTGAGGCCGTTCATCGCAGCCACGGTGATGCCTACAGGTACGAATTGATGAAACACGCAGTCGCTCAAGGCTTATCCATTACTGTAGGTTCAGATTTTCATGGAATGAGTTACCTGCAACAACCGGGCCACATGCCAATCATGCTCGAGGCATTGATGGGTCAGATAAAGGGCGCATAATTCGGTCAAGAAAGAGTGCAAACTCGAACAATACAATGACTGGCATTGCGACCAAAAACAGTGAAAGTGGGTCAGGTGGAGACAGCAGTGCGCCCATTACAAATGCGCTGAACCATATGTGTCTGCGGTACATTGTAAGACTTGCACGTTCCACAAATCCCATCCTCAAAGCAACGGTCGTCACTACCGGTGCCTGAAAACCAATGGCCGAAGCCAAGGCCAAATTAATGATGAAACCAGCATAGCCAGACAGACGCCATTCTGTAGAAAGTCCTGCCTGTTGTGCATCTGTTGTCAAGTAATTCAAGAGCATAGGAGTCAATCCATCCCACGCATACATGATTCCAATGGAAAAGAGAACCAAACTGGACATTACGGTGATGATGAGTGCGGGTGCTGGACGTGGCACTTGGAGGTCAAGTTCCGATAATCTTGAGCGTACTGCCTCATTCTTACTGCCCTTCCATGCTCCGTGAACCAGAGCAAGAAATACAACCAAACTCAACCCGAAGGCTCCTGCAATCCTCAACTGAAGGAGGAGAAATTCTACCGGAGTAACAACGATGATCGATACATCATCGGGGAGGCGTGAAGGGTCGATAAGCCAAGCAATGATTTGCTTTGTGAATGGAAAAGCAGCCGAAAAACCAATCGCAAAAAGAGCGATATAGCCTTTGAATGATTTTTGTAGATAAGCCCGAAGGTCCTCAACCATGACCCCTCCAGGTGATTGCATCAAGCGGTCAACGGTTGCTGCAATGGATTCATCTTGCATGTATCTCACGCCTCTTCGCTCGTATCTTCGGAGGCGCTCCATACATATGAGGGCGTGGAATCAATCCAACTTCGTCCCTCTTTCTTCAAACGATACAGACGATAAACAACAAAACCAGTCATCCATAACGAAGGAAGGCTCAGTAAAACTGCTTGACCTAGCTTGTCATCCCCATAGTCGTTGATAACCCGTACTTCCATGGCAGCTTCATCTCCATCTTCATAGGCATAATGAAGTCCAACATAATGGAAAATTTTTGGCGAAGTAATGTTGAGCGACAATGTGGTCTGAGGAGCAACCGTATAGTGATCCCCTAACTCAGATAATATTGCCCAATCGATTGAGCCTGATTCCATGGAAGGAATGCTTTCTTCGACCATAATGACGACCACCTCGAGTTCTCCGGCATCGTTGAGGTTTGTGATGTTGGTGAGAACATAATCACCAGCATTGAATTTCTGAATGATTTCCAAGGTGCTGTCGTCGGGTCCAAGTTGATATGAAACTCTCTCGTCAAGGCCGTCTTGTTGAACATTAACCGCCATGAAAATCATTGTTAGAAGGACCAGAGCTACGATGCCCTCAACCAAGACATGCCGACGGACTTTTTCCTGTGTGACCCCTTTGAACATCGGCCCGTAATCGTTGCGCATCCTCGGTTGGAGATGGTGAATGAAGAGCGCACCGATTCCCCCAATGAGGACCCCAAGTGGAATGTCGACGACCCAATGGATGCCAAGGTAGAGAATTGTGAAACCAAACAGCAGGGTATTGACCAAAACAAAGCGGTGGTATCTCCAGTGACGCCAATCCCTTAACCGAATTCCTCGTTCCTTAACGTGAAGATAATTCAGCATTAAAATTCCAAAAGGAATGGCAACATGCAAACTTGGGACTGCATTATCCAGAGGGTCATGGAGAGCATAGAATACAGTGTACCAGCTATCGTGGTAGAGCAATGCTTCCATTCCGGGGATCCATGATGAAGTCACCTCTACGTTGAAAAAGAGGTAATAAGGGACTGCGAGGGCATAGATAAACAGATAATTCAAAGTGACTTTATCGGTCATATCTCGGTCGCCGGAAAAGGCAAAATATACTGTAGTCACATAGATTAAGAACAAATATACAAAGAGATAGTGAAAGTTAAGGAATTCGGTTAACCAATCGTTTTTGAATGAATCTTGAATCCACTTTGTAAATTCCCCTTCGAACGCATAAACCCAATCTGTCCAATGACCTGTCCGGATTTTCATTGGCTCGTTGAGTTTGTCGGTAATTGATTTCCATCGAATGATGACGATGTAACCCATGGCGTGGAGGTAATACCGTTTTTCATGAAATTCCTTGGCCCATTCTCGCCAGGGAATTCGGAATTCCTTCTGCGTTCTCGTGAAGTACCAACAGATAATAGGTGTCAAAACTAATATCATGCCCATCATGATATCGTATGGCTCCATGTGCGTGGCACATCGTCCATGATTTAGCAGTTCCCGCTTGATATTGAGCCCTAATGTCGTTTCCCAAAGAACTGACGAAGGGCAAACCTTGTTCATAGCGAGTCTTGTGCCACTTCCATGGAGGAGGGAAGTTCATGGCGCCCTGCACCTGAAAACACTCTTCAAAGTCTACGACATGGAATCACAATGTTTGATGGGATTGAATTTGACATTCGAATCACTTCTGACAACCAATTGGCAATTCACCATGACAGAACCGTATCTATTCCTCCGGCCCAACTTCAAGGTCGGCCCAAGTGGGCCGAGGAGTGGACACTCGATGATTTGACAGAAGTTGGTTTTCTTGGATTTGAAGCATTGCTCGCTGATAAGACCGTTCATGAACATTGGTCTGGAAGAGGGAAAATGGGTTGCATTGAGATCAAACGACCCCATCCTAAATCCCCATCAGGAGGTGGATACTTTGGGAGAAAACATCACATTCAATATATCGCAAAGGCCATGAAAATGGCAGATCAGTTGCTTGACCAATATGAAATTCCATCCGATAATACAGTATTCTATTCATTTCACAGACACATGCCTCAATCCGCAAGACAATCTCAAACGAAACGCCCATGGGCAGCATTGATTCCATACATTCCACCCTATGGAAACAAAACATTCCAACGAATCAAAGCCTTTCCAACATACCTCACAACACCGTTCAAAAAATTGGTAAAGACCCACCTCAAACAAGGAAGTTCAATGCTTCCATGTGCTATTGAGTACTTTGATGGATTCACCCGTTCACTTCCGATTGGACAACATGTATCGCTGAAAGGAAAGGGACTTCAAGCACTGACGAAATCCCGAAAAGGAATGGCAACCTATGTTTGGCCAACAAAGACCAAGGTTGAGCACGACCTGTTACGGGCAGGGCTCACAGCACTTACCGACAAAGCAGACCCCGGTCTTCTTTGGCTTCCTTCTGGACATTTGCGTTGGACTCAACCCGGAACTCGCCCTCTGGATGAAACACAGTGGTCTGTATTGGAACAAGCGACATATGAGAACCATCAAGAAATCCATTCAATGCTTATGGAAACAACCCCTCTTTGGGCAGACTGCGATTCAGAGCGACGAAACAAGTTGATCCGAGAATGGAAGGAAAAATGGAACTGGAGTGAATCCGTTGAAGCACTGTTAGCTCGATATGATGGCGCGACTCCACCATGGTCAGCACCCCGAATAATTGGTCATAGGGGGTCAGGAAAAACGCCTCGACCTGTCATTCCAGAACATCACTCAGTATGACGAAGTGACTGTTGCTCAGCGATGTATTTTGGTCGGTAGATAGGTGTGCCTTTTCCGCCACGCATGACAACTCGTTCATCTACGATTTGTGCACCAATTCCTGCTACACGAGCCCATCCAAAGAAGGTCGTGTAATAGGTAGGGTCTTTGAAACCGACATAATGCAACAATGCACCGCTTGCAATATCGACGTTGGCATTTGGATTGGAAATTTTTGGGTTTTCAGAAAGAACTCGGGGTGCAACTTCACGAAGAGTGCGAATGATTTTGAAATTTTTATCATCAGGGCACATCGCCTCTCCTAATGCAAATTGGACGGTTGCTCTGGGGTCTTCAGCACGAAGCACTGCGTGGCCAAATCCGAAGACTGGGCGCTTGGCTTCCAATTCGCCACGAACGAAAGCTTCAACCTCATCAGGATCACTTGTCCCAATCCTAAGAACAAATTCCAAACACGATTGATTTGCTCGTCCATGAAGTGGGCCGGAGAGTGCGTTCATCGCACCTGAAATTGAGGAATATACGGTAGCGTGACCAGAGGCGATAGCCTTGCCTGCAAAGGTAGAGAGGTTGCCACCACCATGGTCCATGTGAAGTACGAGATACGTTGAGAGAATACGCTCCATTTGCTCTTGGTCAACGTCGCTTATATCGATGGTACGTACGAATCGTTTGACCATTGAGGCTGAAAGGTCATCCTCAGGAATGTTTTCTCCACGACCTTCACGAATTCTAAACAAAAGTCCCATCAGGCGTGGCATCCGAGCGATGAGGTTGAGGGCATCTTCTTTCCAGTCACCGGTCGTATCAAGCATGCCCAAGGTCTGAACACCAACGCTAAGCCAATCCATTGGATGTCCATCCTTTGGTAGAGTCTGGAGCACTGCCGCAACGCTGCTAGGAACATGCCCCCGGCCTGCGAGGTCGCTTGCAAAAGCAGCTGATTGTTCGGCATTGGGAAGTTCTTTGTTGAACAATAAATACACAATATCTTCGGGAGAAAAATTAGCGAGTTCACTGATTGGATAACCACAATAATGCACGCCATCCATTGGTGTGACAAACGATGTTCGGCAAGTTCCGACAGGGATTCCGCGAAGTCCAGTGTTTAGATGGTTCTCAGTCACATTGAACAAGCCATCACCATTGGACATTCTCTTCCCTCATGGTCACCGACATAAGACCCTCGTATAAATGCGGCTCTTGACTTGGGCGGTCAAAAAAAACGGTGTGGCTGGCTACACCTTTTCATGCTAGCGTTTTCGCTCGCGGGCTTGCGGAGGCCACTCTCTGAAACCTTTTGTTGATTCACGGTCTGAAAATACATGAAGCCGAATGATGTTGCCTTCAACTACGAGCGCATCTTCTGCATCAATTCCAGGACAAAGTTCCTTCACCTGACTCCAAGAGCGGTCACTGGCAAGATTTTCACCCCACCATGGGAATGCTTTGCATTGCTGAGGCCTCACCTCATAAATTGAGCATTGTTGATTCTCGTCGAGATGGATACATATG
Source organism: Methanobacteriota archaeon (assembly GCA_002726495.1). GTDB lineage: Archaea > Thermoplasmatota > Poseidoniia > Poseidoniales > Poseidoniaceae > Poseidonia. Next base: position 31,042 of record PBTH01000011.1, read on the forward strand.
CCATCGTCTTCTCTACTTTTAAGGATAAAACGTCCATCGTAGGTCTTACGCGCATCCCGTTCAAGCCAATCATCAACACTCAGACCAGAATGATTGGATATTCGTTCAGCATCCTTGGTCGAAAGATAAACAATACCACCCGGTTGGTCACAACACTTGCCACATCCACTTTGGCAAGAAAATTTGACGCCACTCATCCACCACGGTGGCTTCATTCTTCTTCACCCACGAGAACGTTCTTGGGAGAAATACGCCCAAGATGGACAATCGTGTATGCTTTTTCAGCAGGCTCATCAAGAAGGTCTTCCGCCGATATACCTGTTCCGTCAATGTTCCATTCCCCGTCAGGAGTGTAGTCATCAAGAGGCTCAATTGCCTCGCCATGAGCAGGTGAAGTTGATTTGACCCGACCTATTTTTCTACGCTCTTGAACCACTTCATCGGGTTCGATTGGAGGGAGGGGGGAACGGTCAGGGTCCAATTCTACGAGCCGCTCCTCAAGTACCCTCAATTCATCAGCAATTTCGATAAGCGCCTCAATATCTGCATCAGCAGCCCGGTTCGCAAGCAGGACCATCTGTTCCTCAAGACGGTTGAGTTCAAAGGATGCATCAACGCTTTGTTGTGTGGATTGATTCATTCTAAGGTCAATGTGTTCATCCAAATCAACCAAGATATCTACGGCACGTTCCGTATCTTTGTAGGAGATTGGCTCATTACGAGCGACCAAATGACGCTCTCTCTCATTGACATCGAGCACTGAAGGACGGGACGGAGTAATTGATTCCATGATGTGATGAACCCGTTGGTCAACGACTTGGTCACCCTTTGAAAGGAAGTCATTGCTATCCCATTCAGGAGGTTTGTATTCATCCTCTGCCCAAGGCTCAAGTTCGGAACGCAGTTCAATTCCACCCGGATCTACCGATGAATATACTTGGTCAATCGCTTCACTAACCAATGCAGCCGCGAGGTCATCAACCCGCCGCTGTTTCATTGCAACATTTGTTGGAGTTGCCAAGGATGCGGACCCATCTACAAGCGCGCTGATGTCATCATGATTCAGGAGGACCTCTCCACGATCAAGGGCGATGGCAACTTGTTCTAAACGGCCTTCCATAGCCCTCCATCCAGAGGGTTCAAGGCGCGCTAAACGCGCAAGGTGGACATCGTTGAGAAGGAGGTTTCGCTGTGCACAACGCCATGTTCCGTAAGCCATGAGCGTGGCGATTGATGGAGTTGTAAGCAGTACACATGATGCTTGGCGAAGCACTTCTTTGAGCCTTGAGGGAGTAAAGGTGTCCGGGTGATTACGCCCGCCAACGACGACCTGAACGCCGAGGTTTAAGGCATGATTAATTAAAATTCCAAGTTGATGACTCCATTCATGGTGCTGTGCAAATTCGTGAACATCATCTACAACAAGGGCGGTTGCGCCTGCGAGCGCATCTTGCCACTCGGGTTCCAATCCATCAAAACCAATTGCATCAGCAGCACTTAATCCGAGTACTGGGCCTTCCTGTCTACGAAGCAATGCCTGTGCAGTTGCATGAAGAAGATGGGAGCAACCTCCGTGCGGTTCTGAAACGACAACCAAAGGATTGAGATGATTGCCGGGGCGATCAACAATTGATTCGCAAGCTTGCGTGGCCCTCAGATTTTCATCGGAGACGAACCATTGCCTGAATGTCATTCGGTCAGACCATAAAATTGGTTTGGGCCAATCGCCTTGAATGTCAAGAACATTGAGGGCATGATGAGGATTGTGTTCCGATACAGGATTGATTTCATCGTCAAGAGCATTCATCAAACGACCACGGTTTTGGTCTAAAATATGAGCCCATACGGGTCGGCCATCGCCTTCAAGTCCAACAAAGGCCTGTTCATCACCTTCGGACGGATCGTTATCCTCCACTCCTATACGACTGCTGCGCAATTTTTTCAAGCGCTCTGCAACATGGTCTGCATAGGATGAATGTTCATCGAGGAAGGTCGTATGTTCTGGCAGAGAAGAGCCGAGAACACGTTCAGCAATCAAGTCGTAGGTCGGTCGTTGAGGCACACCTACTTTTTGGAACAAAGAGATGCGCTGACCCTCCACTTCTGATGTTCCAAGAAGGGTGTTCAATTTAGATTGCGCCTTGTGTTTTGGAATCGGTTCACTCCGAGGTTCGCTTGCATGTTTCTTAGGAGCTTTATGCAGATGAATGGAGCCTCGTAACTTTTCCTTGGCATCCTCAAGAGCTAAACGCAATTTGGTAGGTGCTGATGTCACGAATCCTCACCCTTGAATTTCTCCAGCACCTCACCTTTTTCGTTGTAAAGAGCCGTTGAAGTAGCGTATTCCTCATCTTCCCAGTTGTTCCAGCGCTCATACATCTCATCGATGGTTGATTCTTTTTGTTCCTTAGCAGAAAGTTCTCTTGCACCCTTTTTCTGGATATTTTTGGGAACTGAGATGGACCGTGGGAGAGGGGGCGTTTCAGTTGTTGATTTGTTCGGGAAAGTTTGTGGCGAGACCATTTCGGGAAGTGTTGCTGATGGAACCGAGGTCTTCGCCTGAACCGAATCGCGCAGTGAATTGCTCGGTATGGACCGTGCAGTTTGTTCAACATGGGTTGATGCTCGAAGTTGACGGGCCTCAATTTCATCCAAGTCTGCTTTCACAAAACGATCGCTTGACTGCCGTTGTTTGGGCCAATCGGGAAGAGCTCGATCTGTTTTTGAGACCGCTGAACTGCGTTTTTGGGTAATTCCAGTTTCAATACCGGGTAAACTGGGTTGCGCTTTTCTTGAAGGTAAACGCTGAGGGGCTCTTAATTGGGGTTTACTAAGTGCCGAAACTACCTGTTTTCGCTTTTTCTTTACTTTGGGGAGTGGAGGGAATTCATGTTCGGATTCAGCCAGAGGTATCTCACTGATGAAGCGCCCTTTCTGGAAGGAGGATTCAGTCGCTTGAACCTGGCTTGGTTCAACGGGAGATGCCGCCTCTGGCCATGATTCCACCACTTCATTCAATGCTTCAACCGCCTCTTTTCGTTCATCGGCGGTTGGCTGTGATGCTCCGCCCTCCATGGAGTAATCAGCAACGATGTTGGACGGCTCTGCTCCTTCACCAAGGTGATGGCGTAATTGTGCGTCAATCCAACGCTCCTCTTCTTCGTCCACAGGCAAAAGAAGCGGATGGTCAAGAAATGCATCGGAGTCAGCCAGCCAAGAGGCAATATTAGAATTCGTAAGCGGTACAAATTCACTCATCAAACTGTGCCGTACGGGAAGTTGGAACACACTCATGTCGGTCGTGATAAGAAGAGAATGGTCGTTAAATCTCACACCGTCTACAACTGAGCGAATCAAATTCATCATTCCCAAATCACCCAAGGCATTGCCCAATCGGTCAAGCCCATCAATGAGTACGACGCAACGTTCGTTAGCCCACAAAAACGATTCAACACAATGGAGGATTTCGTCTTCACTCGCTAGGAGTTCAAAATCACCTCTTTTCGTGAACAATGAATAACTCGTGGGCATTGGCAAACGGTTTGTAATATCGGTTGATGCATGAGGCAATCCAAACAGCCCCAACAGAGAAACGCCACGTTCTGCCAGTTCAACACCGACCTCAATCATTGGATGGGGATCGGGAGAATCGAACAGGTAAACGCTGCCCGGTTGAAGAGTCGGTGATGTTGAGGCGCTGCTTGAGCCACTGGAATTAGGTCGCCGATTGAATTCAGGTCGTGGAACAAAGTCATCCAATTCTTCAGGGCGGGCCGCTCTTCGCCATGAAGAGGAAGGAAGCCGTACACTTGACCACCATGAATCGGAATCGCCTTGTTCTTGTTCATGCTCAAGATGCAGGACGCTATCAGGATGCTTTTCCATCGTTTGACGCAGCGATGACATGCTCATCTCATAGAGTTCGACATCATTCCCGACATCCATGGCGTCGTGCTCTATTGCGAGCAATGCCTCGAGGCCGTACACCTCTGATTCATCTTGATAGAAGGCCATGACTGGGTGGCCCAAACGGAACAATAACCAGCCGTTTGATGTTTGATTTTTGGGTCGGATTGACACCGCTCCGGATTGTCCATGTGCCGCCAAATCTTGAGCGATGAGACGAAGAACATCAACGCCACCGCGCCGTTGTTCAATCATGTCGCCGTGCACAAGTTCCATTGGGGCAAACCACCGTTAACCCGCACATCCCCTAAACCCCCTCTTGAAGAGTGCGGATAAATCCGCTGAAACACATACTGTTTCAAGCATGAACAACTCCCCCCAACCATGCCCCAACCAAAAGCAAGAGAACTCAGTCAAGATGAGATGAACTTGTTAGAAGAAGGGTTAGAGGAATTTGATAATGGAAGGTATTGGCATGCTCATGAATCTTGGGAGGACCTTTGGAATTCCCTCAAGCGACGCTTCGCACCTCCAGAAGAAGTGCTGCTTGTACAAGGAATGATACAAACATCCGCTCTATTGCTGCACTACGAAAACAAAAACCATCGTGGCGTTACCAGTCAATGGGAGAAGTTGTATCCAAAATTACAGGACTGGGGTGTCGCTTGGGGGCTTGACATTGCAACTCATCTTACGGCCATTGAAACCTTTGCCGCAGATGTCAATCTGTGGAGTAAAGACCCAAGAGGACATCTGTTCCCAAGAGCGTGAAGTTCAAGTGATTGAGCCACTTGAGTATTCCATGAGTGAATCAACGGGAGGACTTTCCAAGGGCATGATTCGCTTCATTGACACCCCTATTGCAGAACCGTTCGCTCGAGCACGGACATTGGGGTTTGCAAGTTCCGCAGGAATTTCCGCTCTCATTGGGGGAGTTTTATCCGTCTTCACCGGCTCCATTGCCCTAGCATTCAGCGTCGCAGTAGTAAGTTTCTTGGTCAATGCAGTTTTTGTGTTAAACCGTTACTTGGGCCATGCATCAACACCTCTTGCTGTCAATTTGAATCATCCCTTTATGGACCAAGCACCGCTTGGAAAAGCCGAAGTCAAAGTTCAGCTCTCAAACGGCAGTTGGATTGATCCTGGTTCGCACCGAGTCAAACTCATCCCAGACGAGTTGTTCGGTGGATTCAATATTGTACATGACACGCTTGATTTCCCGGTACTGGGTCATTTTTCTGAGGCCAAAAAACGGACTCCACTGATCACTCGCCACATGGCGCTTATCAACCAATCAATCGCCCTGAGGGATGCGGTGAACGATGTCCCCGATCCGATTGATGAAGCCAGAGAGCGCGAAAAGAAGGAAAGCGGCCTTTTGGAACGCTCTTGGCTTGAAGAAGAGAAAGAAATTGAAGTTGAAAGTCCGTTGGTATCGTTCTTCAAGCGTGAAGAATAGCCAATTTTGTGATGTTGTAACCCCTACCTTCAAAACCCGTCCGCTTAACCAAGGGAGCGTGACAACTTCCGAATCTTGGATGAGTAAGGTCGAAAACCTTGCCCAAAACGAGCAGGATACATTGCTTGGCACATCGCTCTCAAGGAGGTTTTCTAAACTCCCATTGTGGCTTAGCCATCCTGCAAACATCGGCTCCTTTTACGGACTTCTCGTTTCACTTGCACTTATTTTGCCGTATGCATTTAGTGGGGGCAACAACGAGGTTTGGGCCGTTGAATGGATTTACCACACCGCTCTGCTTATCGTCGCATGCGCCCTTACCGGTTTTGCATCAATACTTCTCATCGCCTTTTCAAAACGCCATCCTATGGCACCGCCTCGTTACATTTTGTACCCGATGCCATTTGTAGGATTGGCTTTGCTATCCATTGACCGAACTGGACTTGTTGCAATTCCAAGTCTGTTAACATGGGCCCTTCTTCTTTTGCCCGGACCCGTATATGTCCACCTTTCATGGGCGCCAAGATGGCGTTTACTTTGCATGGTAGAAGATGGCAAAGACCCGTTTTTGGGCATGGAAATCAAGCAAGACAACTCCGAAGCCGAAGAAATGGCGGGAGAGGATACTGAACTGCTTGAAGTCGTTGACAACTTTGAATCTGAAGAATGAAATCAGATGAGCCCAAGTTTGGGCCCGACCTTCTCAAAGCAAGCAAGAACCGAATCCAAGTCTTCACGTGAGAGACCTGCAGACATCTGAGTTCGGATTCGAGCTTTATCACGAGCGACCATGGGGAAGACAATTGCTCCGGCCATGACCCCTTCCTTGCCCAGTTCGTGTGTCATCGCTTTTGCGACGCTTGATTCCCCACACATTACAGGAATAATTGGCGTAACAGAATCTCCAGTATCGAACCCAAGACTTTGCAATTCTTTTCGGAAATAGTCAGTATTTTCCCACAAACGGGCATGGTGTTCTGGCTCATCCATTAAGACCTCAATTGCAGCCTTTTGTGCCGCAGCTACACCTGGTGGCTGGGATCCAGAAAGAAGCCAAGAGCGGGAATGATTCAGAGCGTGAGTTCGGGTCATCTCCGTTCCTGCAAGAATACCTCCTTGAACACCGAGAGCCTTTGAGAAAGAGCCCGTTTCAAAATCAACCTTTCCTTGAAGTTTGAAGTGATCAACAATACCAGCGCCGCCATCACCCAGTACACCCTCGCCATGACAATCGTCAACATAGACCATAGCACCGTATTCTTCAGCCAATGAAGTCACCTCATCAAGAGGTGCTATGTCTCCATCCATAGAGAATACGCCATCGGTGATGATGAGTTTGCGCTCTGAGGATTCATGGGATTTGAGTACAGCTTCAAGTTCCCCCATATCGTTGTGCCCGTACACAGCACGGGATGCTTTGGTGAGTCGCACACCATCGATGATTGAGCCATGATTCAAGGCATCGGAAATGATAACATCTTGAGGGCCTGTAACCAAGGTCGGAATCAACCCTACATTCACCGTATAACCTGCTGAATAAATCAAAGAGGCTTCAACTCCCTTGAATTCTGCTACTTTCTTTTCAGCCTCAAGGTGGATGTCCATTGTACCGGCAATCGCTCGTACCGAACCGCTACCGGCTCCATAGTAGGCCGTGGCTTCCTGCATTGCGGAAACAACTTTTGGATGGGTTGTCAAGTTCAAGTAATTGTTCGCAGAAAGCATGATGGTTGGTTTTCCATCCATTTGACAACGAGGTTGATTTGGTCCTTCAAGGGTTGGAGGCTCCCACAGTAAGGATTTCTCACTCAACTCTTCGTATCGGGACTTCATCCAAGACATATCACCGGGCATAGATACTCCTCATGCAGACCAACAGGCCTTCGTTCAAGGTCTTTTGTCTGCTCAGTGTTGAAAGACGAGATCTGAAATTTCTTGTTTCTTCATTGGACAGAATTCGCCGTCGCCCAACTCAAAATCACTGAGTATAAGGGACTCTATTCCCAATCGGTGAAGGTGAATGACTTCATTTCCTACAGCCTCCAACATCCGACGCACTTGCCGTTTTTTCCCTTCGCTAATGGTCAATTGAAGCAGGTCGGACTCAACACGTCGCGCAACAGCTGGCCTTGAGGTATAAGAGGTGACCACGCCAGAATCTTCCACATGAATTTCAACGCCTTGCTGCAATGATTTTAGTTGCTTTGATGAAACTTCATCACGAGTAACAACTTCGTATGTTTTCCGAATTTCACGTTCTGGTGAAGTGATATCATGGACCAACGTTCCATCGGTTGTCACCAACAACAACCCCGTCGTCGCTTCATCAAGACGGCCTACGGTCAACAGCCGGTCGTACGTACTGGGATCAACCGAATCAACAAACAATTCAAACACCGAGCGTTTGTTGAGTGAACGTTCTTGCTGACTTAGGCGAGAGCAAATGTAGCCTACAGGTTTGTTGAGGAGAAATGTCGTATGGTCATTTGGTAATTCCAACAACTGGCCTCGATACTCTACAGGCTTTGTTCTCGGATTGAATTGAAAACTGATGTCTTTAATGACCGAACCCTTGACGGTTATATCACCGTCCCATATGGCCTGTTTGACATCTCTCTTGGACGAAAAATGTCCAGTTTTAGAAAGAAATTGGTGAAGGCGCAATTTCATCTTACCAACCGTTTGCAACCTGTCGCCCTTTCCTCATCAACTCTCCTACTGTTCTCGTTCATGGAGAACAATTAACACACGTTATTGATTCTTGGAAACAAAATTCATTGATTTTTGGGAAAACCTTGACAGACAGGGCGGCATGAGACAATCAGCGATGTTCACTGAAGACGAACTTAAAGCGTGGTACACCACGAACCAATTGGATTTGGAATGGTTGGAAAAACCATCCAGACATCAATTTCGGTGGCGTTTGAACAACGATCGTTGGGTGACATTGGCACGACAAGTAAGTCATGAGCAATCGTTGAGGAAACAATTTTCGAAACAGGCTCCCAGAGATTTGTACATTGGGACATCTGCTTGGCTTAACCCAGTAGACCTCCCCCGATTAAAGGATGAACATGCTCCTGCGCCCATATTGCTTGACCATCTGGTAGTGTTTGATATCGACTTTAGGCCCTTTTGCTACCGACGTTTGGAGCGCGCCAGACAGGTGACAAACAGCCTTCTTCACTGGCTTGAACAACATGAAGATTTGTCGTTGCAATACATCAGCTATAGCGGAGGTAAAGGATTTCATTTGGTCCTTAAAGACAACGATCGGAGCATCTTTGGAACTCCTGAACCCCGACTGCGCGAGCAGAAGGTAAGAGATTCTCGGAAGAAACTTCTCAATCGGGTTCTTGACGCAGGGTTTGAAGTTGACCCCACAGTTACTGCTGACACACGACGAATTATTCGTTTGCCTGGTTCACTTCACGGGACAACAGGGTGGTGTTGCACACGAATCTCACGTGAGCAATTAAGTCAACCGTTGAAGACATGGCGCAGTACAATTCCCCGAAACAAACGGCATGCTAGAATGAAGTATTGGCCCTTAGGATTGGGCGGTACATTCAGTTCTCTTGTCGCATTGACCACGCGACCCTTGAAGCGAAAGAAAACAAAAAAACAACATCCACCGAGTAGGAACCCTGCACCTCAATCAATCAGTATGCAAATGAGCAGCCAGGTAGTTGGGACAAAGGGAAGAAGTGCGCTCATGGCTTGGGTTCCGACCCGATGGAAAGAAGGTCAACGAACATATTTCATCAAAACTTTAACAGAAAAAGGATGGACTCCAATCTACAACTTTACCGACGGAACTCATGAATTCGTGATCGTCCCACGTGCCATTCCAATTCAGCAACTTCGAAAAGAATTACCAAAATTAGGCTTGCAACAACTTGCTACTGAAATCGGTACCTTGGGTCACTATTGGATTGACATGAGCACGCCTCAGCAAGGAGAAAAGGATGCAGATGAACTCAGGCATATCGGCAGATGGGATGAAGGAGCATCCATCAGCAACGTTCCTTGGTCATCAACTCATATTGAAGCCCTAAGGCGCTTGGATGTAGAGGTGGATCCCGATGGTGATGTTGCAGGGCGTCCTGAACCTGCGATGCGAATTGTTACAAAAGTGTGAACGTTTATATGCCGTCTGTCTAAACAATATTTGTCCAAGAGAGCTTAACGGCAATGACCTTCCCGATAATATCGGGGGAATCCAACCGACTGCGGGACTCGGACAGTCCCGCAGTCACGAGTTGATTCAAATGGGAATATTCAATTTCATCCTCAAACTTCTCAAGGGAGAAGGTGGAAATTTAAGCATTAATCCAAGTTTCGGAGGAGGATCTCGAAGCAGCCGCGGCCACCATGGAAACGGGTACAACAAGGTGATGGACATGGCCGGAGTTAGCCCAGGAGCCAGTGAAGAAGCGGTAAGAAGCGGACTTGAAGCCCAGTACTTTTCATCCAGATCCATTGACCTCCTTCTGGCGTCACCAACATTCAGAAAAATGATGAATTGGTGAACTCAATTAGAAGCCCATACGAGGCCTCCGATCAGTTTGTTCTGCCAATTATCCCTAATTTAGATAGAGATTATCTTTGACGTTCAATCATTCTCAGCTCTTGACCCATTGGCCTGTTGTTGGGTCCCGATAGAACAAAGTTCCACTTCCTTCAGGGAATTCAATCCATTCCTTTCCATCGTCCTTCATCGCACCCCGGGTTTGATATGGAGGTACTTGAGAACTTGATTGAGAAAGCAGTTCAGGTTCTTTTTCTCGTCTCAAATAAAATCCAATGCCGGCTAAAACGACAATAAGAATCGTCCCCGCCAATATCAATGTTGTATCCACTGCCAGACTCTCGCCATCGGATGCGACCTCCGACTGGGCCTGGCTTACTGAACACCCTAACTGATTGGAGATTTCGTCTTCAGGGGTTTTTGCACACTCATCAACAGCATCAGAAATCCCATCCTTATCTGAGTCACGCTGCCAACTTGAGCAGCCGTCCGGTGAATTGTCTGGTTTGATGGTGTCTGGACATAGGTCTACATCATTGCGAATCCCGTCTGCGTCATCGTCCTTTTGATTCCATGAGCAACCGTCTGCGTCAACGGTTAAATTCTCCCCAGTTTGAGGGCAAATATCAATCCCAGTACAATTTGATGGCCCTGCAGAAGGACTGCCAGAATCACATACAGAATCTAAATCAGCATCGACTTGAAGGTCCGAACAACCAATTTCATCAACGGATGAATTGCTAGCGGTAAGGGGGCATTGGTCCCAATAATCGTTCAGTAAATCGCTATCGCTGTCGCGTTGTTTCTCACCGCATCCATCTGCGTTTGCATCCTCATCCAGCCCAGTGTCTGGACAGACATCAACCCCGTTTGGAACATCATCTTCATCTTCATCCTGTTGTTCCCAACTGCAACCAGCTGCATTTGCGATATTTCCTGGTTGAGTCTTTGGGCAGAGATCAATTCCTTGACATCCGGACGGGCCTGCACTCAACGCGCCCTGGTCGCAAATTCCATCTGAGTCTTGGTCCACTTGAATATCAGAGCATCCGCTTTCATCAATGAGGGCTAGATATACTGTACTTGTACACAGGTCCAAACCGTTGACAACTCCATCTTCATCATCGTCCAGTTGTTCCCAACTGCAACCATCTTCATTTGGAAACTCCTCCAAATTTGTGCTCGGACAAAGGTCCAGTACATCTTGTACCCCGTCCCCATCTGAATCAGGCATCCAGAGGTAATATCCTTCCTGATGGTATTCGTTTTCATCACCGACGTACGTCAAAAACGATGTTTGATTTGGGAAGAAGACGGGTCTTCCAATTGAGGTATTGATGTAATTGGGAGGCATGGCAAGTTCCAGACTTCCATTTTCGTCAACAAGATATGTTTGCATGGACGAATTATAATTCCAACCCCCGTCGTATGATGCATTGACGAGCATAACATAGAGAAGGTCGCTGCTTCTTGAAAATTCAAGCGACAACTGTAACGGCCCCGAATAGTAACCGTTGCCCTCTTCAAATGAGATGATAGATTTGAAAAGAAAAGATTCCATGGAGTACGTCCGAATGATCTCGTCCGAATACACATAGAGGCTATCTCCGTCAGGAGAAAGAAGAAGGTCATCACCGTCATCTATTGACCTACTTTGGAGTAAATAACCGTCGTTTAGATCCCATAGATTCAGTGACCTGCTCGTAAGACCAATGAGCGAAGTTCCATCGTGCGTGAAGATAAGTTGCCTAGGGTAATGGTCTTCATCCTCAAACGCTATTTCATGTGTTGTGAGGTCGATCACTACGGTACTCCCTGAGTAACTGCTGGCGGAATACATCGATGCAGCCAAATGTGTCCCATCTGGACTCACCACAGGATCACGAAATGAAGAACAATCAGTGCTCACTAAAAAATCCCAAGAACGCATATCGTTTGCACTGTCCCACAGATAGTATCCACATTCTGCATCTCGCCAATATTCACTTTCCCAAAGAATCAACACATCAACACCATTTGGCATCCAAAGATAATCGTAGACCATTCGACTTTCATTGTCAAATATGTGTTCTCTGACAAGAGAAAGTGATTCATCTCTAAGCACGATGCTACCTGCTTGTGCTGTCAGCGCGTGGTTTCCGATAGGAGACCATCTTAGCCCCAACATGCTAACAGCATCAATCGGTTGTGATGACATTGCCCATGAAAGTATATTTGGGCAGGACGAAACATCGTAAAGCGGGCAATTGTCTTGTGCATCAACAACCCCATCTCCGTCAACGTCGCGTTGGTTGCTGCTGCAACCGTAGATGTTACTGAATTCAGTTGAAATCGTACCCGGGCAGATGTCGTCAGAATCAGAGACACCATCATCGTCACTGTCCTGCAATTGGGCGAGTGAACACCCACTGCTGTCAGCACTATCACTCGTTTTGGTTCTCGGACATATATCATCTCGGTCGTTAACTCCATCCAAGTCAGTATCCTTTTGGCTCAACGCACAGCCTTTTGCATCAGCGTCTTCATCTCCTGAAGTGGAGGGGCAGATGTCCTGTACATTTGCTACGCCGTCTGAATCATCATCAGGCATCCATCCTGAAAGATAGGTCTCATAGCAGCGTTCAGCAAGAACAAGAAGTTCTCCATCACCGGAAACAAATCTGAATTTTGTCGCTCCATCAGAATAACAATCATGATCAGGGCCAGTTACCGTTGAGATTTCCTGCCAGTTGCTCGTGGAATAAATGTCATAGTCTTCTCCATTTTGGAACATGATAGAATCTGAATCCACGGAAAATGAAACAGGTCCCGATGCCGATGAAGAAGAAAACTCCAAACTGTAATCTGAGGTTGAATAAGCTGACACACCATACTCAGAATTCATCACAAGATAGTCACCATCTGGGTCTACAGACAGTGGCCCAACCCCGGTGTTTTGAGTCAGAGTAAAGCTTCGCTTCATGACCCACTGATAACCTACAAACGGGATGTTTTCAAACTCGTATTCATTTCCAGTGGCATCGTTGTTGACGTACCAGAGGATGTCTTCAGTCGGATGGTGAACGGCATAGATGCCGGTCGAACTGGTTCCTGTCACTTCTTCCCAATCTGGCCCCTCATACATTTTTCCACCGTCTTCACCGGTCATAAA
>PBTH01000012.1 GCA_002726495.1 Methanobacteriota archaeon
CTTACGCCAGTCGCCCGCCATTAAAGAAATCAAGGGCAGGACGAGTATCGAATTTCACGCTTGGTCTGCTTCTGCAGGGATGTTCTCGGTGGTGGCGATAACGCGTCCGCCCATCTATGCGCGGAGAAACATGAAACTCGCTAAAACCGCGCATGATGCATGGTTTTCATGCTTGCTTTTGTGCTAAGTTCATAAGCCGTCGCGGGAGGCTCGTGGTTAGAGAGGGATGAACTCATGTTGAACGTCACGGCCCGCCAGGACTTGATGAACAAGATTATTGAAACTTTGAGCGTGGTTGTTGAAGACGCCCGCTTTGAGTTCAAAGAAAACGGTTTGCAAGCCCGTGTGGTTGACGCATCACACGTTGCAATGATCAAAATGGAGGTGGATTCAGCTGCCTTTGACACATGGGAGGTTGAAGATACCGACCTTGGTCTTGAACTCCGTAAGGTCAAGGAACTCATCAGTCTCGGTGCTGCTGACGACATGATCGAGATGGCATACACGCCAACCTCCGGTGTGATGACGCTCAACCTCGGAAAGATTGACCGTAACATCCGTCCTCTTGACAATACGACCATCTCTTCACCCAATGTCCCGCAAATCGACATCCCCTCAAAGGTCGTCATGACCGGTGCCGCCCTTGCTCAAGCCCTTCGTGCAGCAAAGCAAGTTGGTGATTTGGTCAATCTTAGCATTGATTCAGATAGTTTCACCGTCCACGTGCAGGGCCAAACTGATTCTGTCACCGTTTCTTTTGCAAAAGACGAGGTGCAATCCCTTGAGTGTGAAAAGCCTGCACGAAGTCAATACTCTCTGACCTACCTCGTACCGCTCGCTAAGGTGTTCGCAGGTTTGGGCGAAATTACACTTGGATTTGGAGAAAGTTTCCCACTGCGATTGAGTTTCTCATTCAACGATGGCGCAGGAGAAGTCGTTTACTACCTTGCACCTCGTGTTGAAAGCGAATACTGAAGTCAATCGGACGTTTTGGCGTGGTTGCTAATAACAACGCTAACCGAATCAAAGATTTCTTGATTTGTAGCGAGATACGCTCAGTACTCTCGCCATCCGTGACTGCATTCCTTACAGGTTAGCATACGGGTTTCAGGCTCATCGGATGAACGGGTTTGTTCAAGGTAAGCAAAGACTTCAATGCAATCGCATTTTGGACACATGTAGGTGTCTTTGGTCAACACTCCTTGCATCTTGTCGGAGTCTTTGATCACTTCATACTCTCTTGATTTGACTTGAGTACTCGAGGTCGCTTTTGACAGGTCAACCTCCTTTCCTCCAATTTTTGTCTTGAGTTTAGCAGGGCCTTGATAACCACATTTGTAGTTGGTACACGAGATTTCCCCAGATGGAGTTGGGAAAGAAAGTGTACCGCATTTGGGGCAAAACATAACTCATTCCCGTCTAACAGAGTATTTAGGTTCTTTCCATTTAAAATTTCATTTTAGCCCTTATAGCAGTTCAAACCCCCAAAGACGAACAATTCTATGGAGGGGAAGGGTCAATATCAACGGCGTTTACGGCGAACCATGTGGTTGTGGTATGATTGGCGTGCTGCGGCTATTTGCGATATCAATGGTCACATTGTAGATAGCATTGAGTGGGACGGCCACATGACCGAACACAGCGTTATGGAACGCTTGCGAACGGTAGAACTTGGCCAGCACATTCCCGAAGTCAGCGAATTACTTCAGCGATTTCCCGAGGCTACCGTTTGCCTTCATGGTGATGAAAAATTACCCAATGCAGATTGGCCTTATCCAAATTCAATTGAGCAGGCACTCGCCGATAAAGCAGCACTTCGCTTGGCGATTGAAGGCGTGCAGCGAGCCGCAAGTGACCCCGACCGTCGGATGGAACATCTTGTTCGGGGCAGTGATGAACTGCGAGCAGCACATCTTACCATGGAAGCCCGTTTGATTGAATGGACGGGATTGTTTTTCCCACTTGCAGTGGTTAGGGACAGGAACGAGTTTGTCCGTAATGTCGCCTCAAGCCAAACACCGGCGGAGTTCGCTTCTTCAGCGGGACTTGAACTTCCAAATGAACAACCTTCTGATGCCGAATGGCGTTCCATCCGTGAATGGGCAGAGGATACGGCCGGTTCAAACGGGCGTTTGGACCGAATGGAACACGCCCTTCGTGACCTTTCTCACCAGCATCTCCCTTCGGTTTCAGCACTCGTGGGACCGTTGCTCGCAGCACGCCTTTGTGTCGAAGCCCATGGGCGCATGCGTTTGGCCCGATTGCCCTCAGGGACGGTACAAATTCTAGGTGCTGAAAAGGCATTTTTCAACCATCTCAAAACAGGAGCTCCATCTCCTAAACACGGCCATATCTTCATGCATCCTTGGATCAGTAGGTCTCCCCGATGGGTGCGTGGTAAAATCGCAAGAATGCTCGCTGGGAAAATTAGCATTGCAGCCAAGGTTGACGCGTTTGAAGGCACAGCATGGACTGAGGAANATGTTCTTCCGATCGAACAGCGAGTTGAAGAACTCCGAGAACAGCATAAAAGTCCNCCAANTCGGAGATAAAAGGAGGGTTCTCATTGGGTGGTGGTTCAAAGCGAAACCGTGGTCCGCGCCACCTTTCATCGGTTGTTCGGCTGGACCGTAAATCGCTTTGGACACTCAATGCAGTTCCGAGAAAAGCAGTTTATGGTGAATCATTACGAAAATTCTCGGGCAAGGAGTACCGACGTTGGGAACCTCATCGTTCTAAGTTGGCCGCTGCAATGTTGCGAACCGCATACGACCCTGCTCTCCTCCTTCCGCAACAAGGAGAAACCGTTCTCTATCTAGGTGCAGGTCACGGCACTTCAGTCAGTCACCTGCATGACCATCTGTGCGGTCAAGACAACCGCTTGGGGGGCCGTCTTGTGAGCGTTGACCTCGCTCCTCGTTGTCTACGTGATTTGACATTTCTTGCGCAAAAGCGTCCTGGTTTGGTCCCGGTTTTAGGGGATGCTCGGCGGCATGAGGCATGGGGTGTTCTCATTCCAAGAAAAGTAAATTGGTTGTTTCAAGACGTTGCTCAAGCAGGTCAGGTTGACATTTTCATGGCCGCTTGTCGTCGTTTTCTTGCACCAAGGGGCATGGGTTTGCTCTCCCTCAAGGCAGCCAGCGAACGATGGACTGGTGAAGGTGAAGCTGCATTGTTTGCCGAGGTTGAGCAACGTTTGATAGAAGCCGGTTATGATGTTTCAGAATCCATTGAACTCACAGGGTATGAAGACCATCATCGTTTGTTTGTTGTCCACATGCCGGAGGATTGAGGTTGCCTGAACTTCCAGAGGTTGAAACGGTCCGTCAGGGCCTTATTCAAGGATTTAAGGGAAAAACCATCCGAGATGTTCTCGTCCGTCGTGAGGGATTGCGTTTTCCATTTCCAGAGGACCTTCCCACCATTGCTGGGACAACCGTAGAAGATGTACGTCGCAGAGCAAAGTACCTGCTCATCGATTTGGATGATGGACGAGTTTTGCTTTCCCATCTTGGAATGTCCGGCCGATACACACTCTTCTCATCAGAGGAAGCTGATGCCGTGTCCATTCCTTTGTTGGAAACGGTGAATGGCGGAGTCCCAGTGTCTTCTTTTGGACAGCGAACAGGTTATGGCGGGAAACATGACCATTTGGAATTTATTTTCACCGATGGAAGTCGTGCAGTTTACACCGACCCTCGTAGATTTGGAATTGTTGATTTGTTCCATCGGATGGATGAGCCAGTTCATGCTCTGCTGGAACGCCTAGGTCCTGAACCGTTTGAACATTGGACTGCTGCAGACCTTGCCAGAACATTGCAAGGTCGGAAAGTAGCCATCAAAACAGCCCTATTGAATCAGCACATTGTAGTGGGTGTTGGAAACATCTACGCTTGTGAAGCGCTTCATCGTAGTGGTCTTTCGCCGACCAGAGAAGCTCGTACCTTGGTACGAAAAAATGGCAAACCGACTCGTAAGTTGGAACGTCTCGTAGATGAAGTGAAATCGGTCATCAATGAAGCGATCGCCTCGGGAGGTTCAACCCTCAATGACTTTGCATCCGTTGATGGAACACTTGGCTATTTTTCTCATCAATTCACCGTTTATGGGCGAGAAGATGAACCGTGTGTGAGCGAAGAGTGTGGAGGCGTTATTGAGCGAATCACTCAAAGCAACCGCTCAACCTTCCTTTGTCCACGCTGTCAGCGTTAATTGACCCTGAATACAATACTCAAGGCGAATCCCCAAAGGACAATCGCTGTTAATCTGTGAATGAAGACACCATTTTTCTTCAATTGTTCCAAAATTGAAGTCCCTGTCAAAGCAACGGCAACGGCTAGGTACCACAGTGTATCAATGGCCATTCCGAGCAAACCGACGGCGACTTTACTGCCGAATTCCATTCCCGGGCGAAGCACTTGAGCGAGCACTGCAACGAGAAAAAGAGCAATTTTTGGATTGAAAAAAGCAATAGCGAATCCTTCTGTAAATCCTTGTCGATTTGATGCTTTGTGAGTTTTATCTTCAAAATCTCCATCCATGTTCCACATAGAGTATCCGTACCAAACCAACAAACCACAACCGACCAATTGGAGGGCTAAAAATACGCTTGGAGCTTCTTCAAGCAGTACGATGAGTCCAAAAACGGCGAGTCCAGCATATACCCCGAATCCAAGCCCATGCCCTAAAGCACAAACCATCCCCTGGCGTCGACCACCAAGCATGGTATTTCGAAGAACAACCATCAGGCTGGGCCCGGGGGAGATCGCTCCCAGAAAAAAGACCGTGCCCGCAGCGAGAAGAATATCCCACTCCAAGACCGCCATAATACGACGGATGTGACCTTAGTCATCAACGTAGTGGACTTGATTCCTTTAGAGGAGGTAAAGCGTAAACCCCATGCCCCCATCGTTTGCCTTGAGCAAATCTGAATAGTTCATGCTCCACTTGATCAGAGACTCATTCATGCGCTTCTGGCGCAAAACATGGTCGTAGGCTTTAGACAACGCACGGTTGCTTTCATCGTTCCCGGTTTTCGGCTCCATGATAGCACATCACCATCTTCCTACTTTAATGTTGTTTTCCGTGCATCATTCGCGAATAAGCGCCGGAATGCGGAAACAAAACATATTTTTATTAAATTTATTAGGTCTAAACACACACTCATCATGGATGTCAAACATTCGGAGTGAGAAGGTTTGAAAGGCAGTCTTGCGCACCAACAAGCAGTGGAGAGGGCAGCATGGCACGAATTCATCCGGTCAAGTTTCTCCAACACTTACCGAGTCGCATTCGGGTGTTCATGGCAACACGACGCTTGGAACGGGCCAATCGGAAAGCCGGACAAGAGCCGATGCTTGAAATTGACACCTCGCTCAAGGTCGCAGTACTTCTCCTTACCTGGAAGCGACCTGAATTGCTGAAAAAAGCCCTTGAAACATTGGCGATTCAAACCTACAGTAACTTCACGCTTTTCATTTCAAACGCCAACACTGAAATCGTTGACCGGGTTAATTCCGAGGTTCAACCCTTCACAGATAAGATGGACATTAACGTCATTCACACCTCCAATGAGCGCAAAGGATTCCGACGATTTGACCTGTCAAAAGAATTGCACAAGGAAGGCTATGACACCATTTTGTTTATCGACGATGATGTTCTGTTTTCTGCACGCCACGTAGAGATCGCACTTTCACAGTACGAACCGAATTCTTACAAATCCTGGTGGGCTTGGAGATTGAACGGAAAACCGTACAAACGACCTGAAGACCGTACGAGAGTTGAGTCCAAGGGCGAACGCGTTGATTATTGCGGTACAGGTGTGAGCATTGTTGACATCAGTATTTTTTCGCATGAGGAATTGTTTGACCATCCACCAGATGGCTTGCACATTGAGGACTTGTGGCTGTCGTATTTTGCTGATCATGTCCTTGGATGGAAACTTGAATACCTCGATCTTCCACATGTTATTCTCGGTGGAGGAGACGACTTCGCTCTCTATCTGAGAATTCAAGACCAGCCAACCAACAAAGAAACGTTTGTTGAGGGGTTGCGACAGCGCGGTTGGAAGGTTTGAACGGGCGATTTTACCTCAACATCTCTACCATCTCTTCATGGTGATATCTGCTGCTAAAGATGAATGTGTTAGCCGCACGATGCAAAGCAAGCCCTCTTTGAGGCCTCTACGAGAATTTATGCGATTGCTTCTTTAATGAGAGGGCCGACCTTTAGTGTATGACCGAAAGCGGTGATTCGGGTTCGTTTTTCAAAAAATGGGCCATGAGGCAATATTGGAGGATGCAACAATCCCAAGCCGTTGTCAGTCTCTTGCTTTGGGGTACGACAATTACCCTTTTGGTTTGGCCTTTGATCGAATGGAGATTCGCTGCCGGATGTTCAACTGGACCGTGCTTTTCAGAGGAAATCTTTGGAATATCAAGCACGTATTTTGCACTTGCAGCCATTTTCTTTACCGTGATGTTTTCTGTACTTACAATTGGATTCCTTTACGACCAAGTTTTCTCGCTGTGGACCGAATGGAGAAGTGTCGATATGGAGCGAAATCCCTTCGTAACCTACGCACTCGCTCCTACATGGGTCATGACTCTTGCATTGCAGGCTGAAGTCCTCAAGCGAACTTCTCCTGATGATGAAGCGATGGTCAAACAAGCTGATTGGTATCTCAAATGGTGTGAGAATTATACCGAGGGAGAGATGTTTGCCCGGGCAGTTCAACGATGGGACAAGGACATGGGTGAAACACCAACATTTTGGTTCACGAGCGACGAAGCGATGCAGCGAGCACGTGAGACATCGTTTGAAGACGAAGGCTGAGAACCGTTACTTCTGTGACTTCGTTCGAGTCATCTGCGAATGCCCCATACAGGTTTGACGGTAGCGACAAATAGGACGGACTGCGAGCCCATGTATTGGTATCTTTTCGTCGGGTAAAGGGTTAAATTAAATCCCTATATCGCTAAATTTGTTGCTATGTCCAAAAAGCAGAAGCTGTCAGTAGAAATCAAAGAAGAAAAAGAGATGAGCAGTGCAAATTTGTTTCACGAAAAACTCTGTAAAGCTTTCATTCTTATGTCGATTGCTGGAGGGGTTTTCGCACAAATAGGATATATTCTTGCTCCAGATTCATGCGCTTTGGGGGATGACACAATCTTCGAAACGATTGGGGTCGCATTATTTGCCATAAGTTTCTTCTGCTTTCCAATCAGTCCAATATTTTGGTTGGTGTCGTTGTTTAAGTCGAATATGCATTCGGGCCATGTATTTTTTTGGAGCCTACTTACTGGGATTATCATAGTAATCTCTACTGTAATTTTCATAGATTACGTCATACAAGATATGTTCTGTGGTTGTTGGGGCTTCCCCGGAGAAGATTGTTCCTGATCTATGAAATTATTTTTCAATCACTTGACAAATTCGTACCGCCTCTACACCCTTGTACACAAGCCATCTGTGTCCAAGAGGTTCAAACGTCTTCGCCAAGACCACTGAATTCAAACATAAGCGGTGTTTGGGTTTTGGTATGCGCATTCCTGTACAGGCTGTTAGCCTTATGTTTTTGATGGTCCTCGCACCACTCTCAGGTTGCTTTGGCGAAAACGAAGTTAAAGAACTTGGAGAATCGTCTCTAACAGTTGTTGAGTCTGATTCGCTTGAGGCAGGAATGTGGCAAACGATAACCCTCGATGCAAATGATGACCTAGCAGTCTTCATTCCATACTTCATACAAGACCCTGGTTCGATGCGCGCTCAAAACGGTACTGTGCTCGATATGAACTTTGGCGAACAGGTGAGTATCAACATCCTACTCCCTCCAAGAAACGACAAGGTCGTCTTCTTCGTTGGAGAGATTGGCCGAGTCGATTGGCCAATTCGAGAAGCAGACGAGTCTTGGACTACATGGCTTGAAAATCCGAAGAGCGGTTCTGCTGTACAAGCAGTTGAAAATCAAGATGCAGGAGGAATGTGGCCTTGGTTGATTTCAGGAAACCAATCCGGCGGCGATGTCA
>PBTH01000063.1 GCA_002726495.1 Methanobacteriota archaeon
CCAACACAATCTCAGAGGAAGTCGCCGATATCTTACAGAAACAAGCTGATGATAGAACCGAAGCCGAAATCAAGCAGGCAATTAACTGGTACCGAACTTCCGATAACAAGTGGAATGAATTAACCGCCAACGCTGCCGAACACATGAAGCATGCGCCCCGTCCTGAAGGAGAGACGGTCATGATCGTCAGCGAAGGTGTAAAGCCAATTCGTCACCACTCTCAGGGTAAAGACTTCTTTGAAGACTTCTACTTCCTGAAGCGAGGTGATGTGAACCAGAAAATGGGGACGGCCTCTCAGGGATTTCTGCAGGTTTTGATGCCGGAAGAAGATTCAATCGAACCCTGGCAGGAAATTCCGCCAACCGGTTCGATGACCTCCTTCCGCCGCACAACACTGGCAAATTGGATGGTTGATACCGAAACCGGTGCCGGACATTTGTTAGCCCGGGTGATCGTTAATCGTTTATGGCACCATCACTTTGGACGAGGAATTGTAAGCTCTACCAATGACTTCGGTATTCAGGGGCAACCTCCAACACATCCCGGGTTACTCGACTGGCTAGCCTTGCAACTGATCGCCAATGACTGGAGTCTGAAACATATTCACTCCTTGATTCTTTCAAGCTATACCTACCAACAGTCATCTGATTCTCACGAGGCTAACGCTTTGGCAGATCCTGAGAACGCTTATTTCTGGCGGTTTAGTCCACGACGTCTGGAAGCGGAAGCTATTCGTGATTCCATTCTTCAGGCTACCGCACAATTAGACGAAACAATGTTCGGCAAGGGAACGCTGGATGAATCAATGCGACGCCGAAGTATTTACTTTACGGTCAAACGAAGCAAACTCGTACCGATGCTACAGGTATTTGATGTTCCTGAACCGCTTGTCAGTCAGGGACAACGACCAACGACAACCGTGGCGCCACAGGCACTTTTACTATTAAACAACCCACACTTGCGTAAGTGTTGTGAAGACAGCGCCACACAGCTTATTAAAGACAACATGGAAGACCACGCAATGATCGACTTGTTTTATCAACGATCATTGTCTCGTCAGCCCAACCAAAGTGAAGCTCAGAAAGCGGCTGGCTTTTTAGTATCCCAAACTGCTTCTTATAAACAATCAGGTGTCACAGATGCCAAAGTTCAGGC
Organism: Methanobacteriota archaeon; assembly: GCA_002726495.1. GTDB lineage: Archaea > Thermoplasmatota > Poseidoniia > Poseidoniales > Poseidoniaceae > Poseidonia. Next base: position 1,157 of record PBTH01000063.1, read on the forward strand.
AACCGCTGACCTTATCCAGTTAATGCTCTGCCTGAACGAATTCTGCTATATCTATTAATACTTAACCGATCATAACACTATGAATAATGTTTATACTCGTCGAGAACTACTTCGAACCTGTGGCGGTGGTCTGGGCACACTGGCACTGCATGCTCTCTTAGCGGAACAGGAAGCGGAAGCGGCAAAGAGCCCGCTTGCAGCCAAAGAGCAGCACTTCCCTGCAAAAGCCAAAAGTATTATTTGGTTGTTTATGAATGGTGGCCCGAGTCAGGTAGATACCTGGGACTATAAACCTGAACTGGAAAAACACGATGGTCAGGAACTAGAAGGCTTCGACAAGAACACTGGATTTTTCACCGGCAATGTTGGTCCCATCATGAAATCTCCCTTCAAGTTTTCACAGCATGGTGAAAGTGGAAGCTGGGTTTCCGAAATCTTCCCCAATATCGCCAGGCACGTCGACAAGATGGCATTTCTCCACTCCTGTTACACCGAATCAAACAATCATAGTCCAGCGTTATTTATGATTAATACTGGGATGAAACGCATGGGATTTCCCAGCGTTGGTTCCTGGGTAACTTACGGACTCGGGACTGAAAACCAAAACCTTCCCTCATTCCTAACCATGTCAGATCCTCTCAACCGTGGACTGCCCAAAGGGTATGCTCAAAACTGGGGTGCGGGATTTCTTCCTAGTGTCTATCAGGGAACATGGTTAAAACCTCAGGGTGATCCAATCGACAATTTGAAACTCCAGGGGAAAAAGAACATGAACCAACAGCGAGCGCTGTTGGATGCTCTAAAATCTCTCAACGAGGAACACGCACTAACTCGGCCTGAAGAGTCCGATTTGGAAACTCGAATCAACAGTTTTGAGCTTGCCTACCGCATGCAACAAGCAGCCCCTGAGGCATTAGACATCGGCAACGAGACCCAGGAAACACATGACATGTACGGCGTTGGCGTGAAAGAATGTGACCACTTCGCGAAACAGTGTCTTGTTGCACGCCGGATGGTGGAAAGAGGCGTTCGCTTCATCCAGATCTATAGTGGCGGAAATGAAAACGCCCGTAGTTGGGACGGACACAATTCAATCTCAAAGAACCACGGGCAATTTGCCGGCGAAACCGACCGGCCCATTGCCGGACTTCTGGAAGACCTTTCCCAGCGTGGCCTCCTCGATAGCACGCTGGTTGTCTGGGGTGGAGAGTTTGGACGGCTTTCGATCGTTCAGAAAGGAGGGACCGGTCGCGATCATAACCCGCATGCAATGACCTATTGGATGGCTGGTGGCGGAGTCAAAGGTGGCGTACATCATGGTTCAACCAATGAAATTGGAAACGAAGCTGTTGAGAATCGCGTTAGCGTCAATGACTTGCATGCAACCATGCTTCACTTATGCGGGCTGGACCATCAAAAACTGACCTATCATCTTAACGGGCGTAATTTCCGTCTCACGGATGTAGCCGGGAATGTTGTCAAAGATATCATCGCCTAATCTCTCAAGGATGAATTGGTACTACCTGAAAACCTTGGCCGCCAATAACTGGTGCTGCACCGCACCGAGAAGTGTCTTCAAAAAATGCTGGCCGAGTTGCTCGTCAAATTCGCTCGCCTTAGCATTCATGAACAGCCTGAACATCAAATCATTTAATTGGTGACGCTCAGCCAACTTGGGCTCATCAACAAACTGCTTGAACACTTGCTGTAGTTCCCGTTGCAAGCTTTCCTTCTCAGGAATAGTGATTGTAAAATCACCTTGTCCCGCATCCAGCAAATGGAAACTGATAAAGATTTCGTCGATCTCGGAATTCGTTAGTGAAATCACAATCTGTCCACCGGAGCGACAATCCGAGTCTTTCGATAGCTTGCGACAATGATGTAGATCCACCACCTCAACGATTGCTTGTTCGCATTCTAGTGAAGCATCCACGTTTACAGGGAAGCATTGCTCTACCTTTCCCTTTAACGCCTGTTTTTCTTCCAACAAGGCGTTGTGAACAACGCCTCGGAACTGCACAAGCCCACGTTCACGTAGTGTTTGTTCAATGACCGCTCGACCTTCACTGACGGTTGCTCTTCGGTACTCTGCAAGCGTCTCAGCTTGCTGCGATTCCCGATACAGGTTGTACGCAGAAAAGCCACCTACAATCAGCAAGCATAGAAGTAGATTACGAATTGTTTTAGAGAACTGAGGCGACAATAAAATCCATCCCGTTGCTGATGGACCCCGCAATCCCTTCAACTACGAACAAGTAACGTTTGATTCTAAGCTGTTCATAATAATAACGACTGGGACACTGCCTAAGGAAGACAATCTTACTTTCTTTTGGAGCTTGCTCACCTTTTTCAAATGGCGAAATACAAGTATACCGAGAGAGGAGACGGACACTACTCTGTGAGTAGCTTTTTGACAATCGCCGACAAATCATTATAGGAATGCAGGCCTACTAACCGGTGACGCACCTTGCCCTTCTTGTCGATAAACAAAGTGGTTGGATAGGCATTAAAGTTAGGAACCTGCTGCTGAGTTGCGTCGTCCCCCAAAGCACATGGGTAATTGATTCCTTCACTGGAAACGTAGTTCTTTACCTTCTTCATGTCTGAAGTCGGCGATCCGCCTTCATAGTTCAATCCAATCATCTGGAAATCCTGCTTACCAAATTCTTTCTGGAGCTTGATAAAACTCGGGATTTCAGCTCGGCAAGGTGGACACCAGGTTCCCCAAAAGTCAACAATCACAACCTTGCCCTTGTAATCTGCCAGCCGGAGTGGCTTATCGTCGATGGTGGTTAAACTGAAGTCAAACGGGAACGACACTTCGGCGGGTATGTTCTCAACGGCTTTGCGTTCAGCAATTGCCCCCATTTCCATAACGAATTCCTGAAACCCCGTATTGGCTCTTAAATTCACTAAGTCGGGATCATTCATTGTATGTTCAACGTCATCCCATCCATATTCCACCGCCAACTTGAAAGTGCTAAGTGCCTTATCAACCTCGTTGTTTATGCTGTGAGCACAGGCTCCGTTATACAAAATGACATAGATCGCATTTGCATGCGGCTGGAGCTCAGTTTTCTCATGATTCTCGATAAGCTCCATGATCATATCACACGCCTCAGCAAACTTGTCGTAATCTGTTTCGCCCCCAGATTGCCTTTGGTTCATTGCGGTGCTACCTAAATTCTCGGCTTGACGAACCACTTTTCCGATGGGAGACATATCGGACTGGGCAACTTCTTCCAATGCTTCAGCCAGACCACCAAACAAATCTTCGAGAGTTTGTTCCGCTTCTGCTTCGCGTCTTCGCTGTGCTGCCTCACGCTGATCTTCCGACTGACATCCAGTCAACATCACAAAGATTCCAATAATTGCACCGATTGAAAGTGTACGCAACATGCTGTTTTCCTTTGTTAAATAAATTGCGAGAGCTTCAAAGCAAGGGAACATTCAGAGCTTGTATCCCCATCTATTAAGATGCAAAGTCAGGGGGAAGTAGGCGCGAAAAATCCACGGCCAAGCATGTCATAAGCTAAGTCACTCGTTTGTAATGACTAATTTTTTAACATGCGTTTAAAATTAGCGTCGTGGAATTTGAGAATCTGATCACCACGAATTTCATAGATCTGACGAGCATTATGCTCGATTCCCGGGGCGACCAGTTTTTGATAAGGGATTTTGAGTTCCTCCAGATACTCTATAAACTCCAGATTAGATGGGTAATTCTCTTCGTCACTACCAACCCAGATTAATGGTCTTATCGGCGGCGCGTCTTTACGAGCTGCATATCGCTTTGCCAGATCCCAGGTGTTATATCCTGAAGTAAATTTCACATACTCCGATTCCACTCCATCATTCTCCTGAATTCGTTTTTCGGTTGCATAACCAGATCCTCCTGGTGCTGCCGAACCGAAAAGCTCAGGATACTTGAACATAATTCGAGTGGTACCTCGACCTCCCTGTGAATAACCCTGCACCCCACGACCTTCACGTCGAGCAATTGTTCTGAACTGTTTATCAATATGAGGAATCGTCTCTTTGACAAAAACGTCTTCCCCTCTGCCATTCGCAAACTGGGGGTAGTTATACCAACTCATTGGGCCGCCATTGGGAAACACATAAATCACCGGCTCAATTTTTCCATCACGAATCGCAGCATCTACAAAACGATGAATTGCCACCATTTTGTACTCACCTCCTGGCCGTCCCCCATGCAGGTTATAGACAACAGGGTATCGACGATTTTTGTTAGCCTGCTGATAATACCCTGGGGGTAAATAAACATAATAGCCAACATTCATTCCCATCGAAGGACTCATAAAAGTGCGGTGGCGGAGTTTATTCGAAAGGGATGCGACCAGTTTTTCAGAACCTGGACTTACCCAGCTAAAACCTTTTGGGGCAGGCCGTGGTTGTGCTAAGGCAAAAGTTGGCAGCATGACCGCCAATAACAATGCTCGTTGAGTCTGACGAATCACTTTTTGGCCCAGCCTTTGCGCTGTTTTAGTTGCCAATCCAGTGGCTTTTCGGAAATGTCGCTATCGTCCTCATATTCCTGCTGAAGATCTTTAAGTTCCATTTTGTGCTGTTCAATTAATTTAGCATAGCGTGGTTTGCCATAGAGGTTTTTCAACTCATCCGGGTCTCTCTCTAAGTCATAGAATTCCCATTCTTCGCCAAACTCATAAAAGTGCATCAGCTTAAATCGCTCCGTTCGAATACCGTAGTGACGAGGTACCATATGAACCGAGGGGAATTCATAATAGTGGTAATAAAGTGAAGTGCGCCAATCTGCTTCGGCTTCCCCTTTTAGTAGAGGTACGAGAGATTCTCCCTGAATGTCTTCAGGAACTTCCGTAGCTGCCATCTCCAGGAAGGTGGCCGCATAGTCAATGTTCTGAATGAGATGTTCATTGACAGAACCTGGCTTAATCACATCAGGCCATTTAATCACAAAAGGCATTTTCATGGATTCGTCGTACATCCATCGTTTGTCGTACCAACCATGATCACCTACGTAAAAACCCTGATCAGAGCAGTAAACGACAACCGTATTTTCAGCCAGACCCTCTTCTTTCAAAGTCTCCATAATACGGCCAACGCTTTCATCCACACCTTTGACGCATCGCAGATAATTCTTAGCGTAACGCTGAAATTTCCACCGCACCAAATCGTCACCGCTCAAATTTGCCTCATGGAAAGCTTTGTCTTTTGGTTCCCATGCATCTCGCCAAACTTTTAACTGCTCGGGGGTAAAGCGTTGAAGGTTTACCCAGGCACTTCGATCCTGACGCTGTTGGATAGCTTCAGGCTTCTCCGTGGGAACAAGATCCAGAAACAAGTCGTAATGTGGATCCATATGACGATCAATTTCCAATTCCTGATAACGCGCCGGGGGCGCATTGTCTTTGTAATCATCGAAGAGTGTAGCCGGCTCTGGAATAGTAATGTCATCATATAGATTCAGATGACGGGGAGCTGGCATCCAACAACGGTGAGGAGCTTTATGCTGCACCATTAGCAGGAATGGTTTGTCTTTGTCTCGTCCTTCCTTTAAGTAATCAACACCCATATCTGTCACAATGTCGGTGCAGTAACCTTCGATCGTGACCTTACCTTCCGGGGTCAGAAAGTCGGGATTGTAGTAAAGCCCTTGCCCAGGTAGGACAACCCATTTGTCATAACCTTGAGGCCGTCCGGCAAGGTGAGATTTTCCAAAGATCGCCGTCTCATACCCTGCAGACTGTAATAGTTTGGGAAACGTCTGCTGAGCCCAATTGAATTTGTCACCATTGTTTCGAAAACCATTCTTATGGCTGTGCTTACCGGTCTGAATGACTGCCCGACTGGGGCCACAAATTGAATTTGTGCAGAAGCTGTTTTTAAACAACATACCCTGAGCTGCCAACTGATCGATATTTGGCGTCGGATTAACTTCCTTGAGCCAGCCATCATAAGCTCCAATCGCATGGGGAGCATGATCATCGGTGAAGATAAAGACAATGTTAGGGCGATTTTCTGCCGCCAAAACGCTCGAAGCCAATACGACAAAGAAGAGTGATCTGAGAAGAATGTGTTTCACCATCATTCCCTTTCGGATTATTAGATACAATTAATAAGGAACTGAGTTCATTTTGAGTTCAGGCACCGAGATACGCAAGCACAGCACACCCAGTATCTCTGGAGCTAGACCGGTTTATCGCAGAATTCAACTCACGAACTTATCGAATTAAAGTTTAAATTGGTCGGTTGTGAGAAATTTAATAAGAGTGCTACCTTTACATTGGGCTCCCAGCCA
>PBTH01000064.1 GCA_002726495.1 Methanobacteriota archaeon
AGCACGTTTCCAAGCAGTTTGGATGCTGGTGCTAGTTCAACGTCAAATTTACCGGCTTGCTCAGCGTTGTAGATTTTGACAAGTGCGTCATTTAATGGGTCAAATTGCATACTTTTCGCCTCCTTAATTCATCTTTTTAAAACCGATTTCCGGTGCTACGTCTCTGAAGCATTGACGGCACAGTCGAAGACCGTGACGTCGGATCAAACCGCGCTTGCGTCCGCAGCGTCGGCAACCTTGTGATCGTCCAATTCTCATTCCATGATCTCTTGCCATTCTTACTCCTCCAGGATGCTGATGTTGTATTGTTCTACAAACCATTCTCGTGACTCATCAGGAGTGACGATGTGGTGGTCTCCGACCTTACTCTTGGCACGTCGGCGGCGGCTGACACGGTGGCCAGGGCGCTCAACAACAACGGTAATGTCCATACCGTAAATTCCGATTTCAGGATCGTATTTTTGTCCTGGGAAATCCGTATAATCACGGACACCAAAGGACAGGTTGCCTTGTTTGTCAAAATTCCATGAAGGAATGATGTTGTCTCGGCAATCGAATGCATTGGTTAGAAATTCCTTGATGGTGTCCTTGTTACGCATGGTTGCCTTGCAACCAATAGGCATACCAAGGCGAACCTTGAGGTCGCGGTTTTGGATACGACCAAGGGTTCGTTGTGGCTTAACACCAGTGACCAATTCTAGAACATTCTCAGCGTTGAGAAGGCGATCTCCACCTTCCCCAACACCGATGTTGACGCAAACCTTTGAGACTCGCAATTGAGACATCGGGTTCACAGCTTCGCTCATTCAGCCACCTCCGTCAGGGGGATTTTAGCATCACCAATGGCGAAGACGTTACGGGTAACGGTACCAAAGCCATCAAATTGAACTTCATTGGGCATGCTTGAACGCTTGACAATGTATTCTTTGACATCTGCAGTTGAACCAACGTGTCCTCCTCCAATGAGGTAACATCGTGTACCTTCGCCGAAGCGGATGTGTTCGATGATTTTTTGGTCCGGCAAACCAAGTTTGAGTGAATCGCCGGTGTTGTATTCAGTTGGGTCGTCAACAATGATGTTACGACCGTCGTGGAGGTTCAATTGTGTCTGACCACCTTTGATGGTAGTCTTGCCTTCAATACGGCAAATCTTCCAACCAGCATCATCAGCGGAGATGTTACGGTAGCGCAATCGTCCATTGTGATCCATAACACAGCGGTAATGGACATCACCAAGTGACAACACGTCCATGAGGCCTACACCTCGGCGAGTGTCTTTGACAACACGTCCGTCAATCTTTGCAAGTTCATTGTGAAGAATAAAACGAACTTCACGAGTGGTCTTTGCAAGTCTGAGAACATCACGGATCACCAATGATACGGGCATGCAGTGTTCAAGAGAGTGTGCACCCGGTGTTGGTCGGGTAACCCAAATGGATGTCTTACGGGGCAAAGGCCAGGTACGAGGCATGGCTAAGCGCTTCAAGTGATTGCTACTCATGGTGTTCAACTCCTGTTACCAGTCAATTTTGCGATTCGCATACGGTCGGATTCATCCAATTGAACCACAACGACGTTGGAGGCGTGCACTGGTACCGCCTCTTCTTTGTTATCGGCCTTGCTGGCCTTGACTCCTTCAATGTACAATCGACCCTTTTCCGAATCAATTCGTAGAACTGCCCCGGTGAGTGGGTCGTTGTTTCTTTTACCACCATGACGCTTTCCGCCATGAGCGTTGTCGCCTCGAGTGGTTTGAACAATATCTCCTACACGAACGGTAACGGTGCGAACACCTGCGAACCGTGCGTCTGGCTTAGCAAGTTGTAGACGGGCTGCAACTCGCTTTCGCTTTTCATGCATTGGCGCGTTGAAGTGCGCCTTTCTCTGCTTTCCTGGTTTCATACTCTTGACCATGTTCATCCCTCACACAATCTGCTTTGCATTTGCTGCAATACGAGGCCACCTTTCAGCAGCTTCTCGTGATACTGGTCCTTTGATATCGGACCCTTGAACGTCTCCCTTTTCGTTAACGATGACACATGCGTTGTCTTCAAACTGAACCCATGTCCCATCAACACGACGGAAGGGGCGGCGTTGGCGAATAATAATTGCATTGAACATTTGACGTCGGGTGTCAGGTGTTCCTTTCTTGACCGAAACCTTAGCCATGTCACCCACGCCAGCGGCAGGGTATCGGCGCATGGTTCCACCGAGTTTGAGAACGTTCAAAATTTGAACAACCTTTGCTCCGGTGTTATCGGCGACATGAAGTCGTGCCGCAGTTGGTAGACCACGGGTCTGCTTGCCAGGAATTCCACGCATCAAGCAACACCTCCAGAGTTTTCAATGACACAGAATGAAACCGTCTTGGATAGAGGGCGACATTCCATGACTTTCACGATATCACCTATGCTGACTTCACCAATGCAAGAAGGAAGATGAGCAGAGAGGACACTCGTTCGCTTCTCGAACCGCTCGTACTTTTTCATATACCGAACATTGTTTCGCTCGATGGTAATCGTATGTTGCATTCCTGTACTGGAAACGGTACCTTCCAGAACTTGTCCACGTAGGCGTAGGCTGCCGTAAAACGGACAGTTTTCATCGCCATCCCACTCTCCGGTGGGGTTTTTCACATCAACGCCAATATCTCGCATCGTATCATGCCTTCCTATATGTTCGGTGGATCCTGTCTTCAGGGCGGTGACCCACCATTGCCCCTTCAATGACAACCGGATGGTTGTCAACAGTGAATGTGATGCTAGCCTTGTTCAGGATGACCTTTCGGTCTCCCTCTTGAATGGCTAGAGTGTTGCGGGTTTCATCAACCACGCATCCTCGTCGATCAACGAGGGTGGAGTCCGTCGAGGCGAGAACGGTTAGTTCACGACCAATCCATGTCTGATTGTAAATATCCATTTCATCTCACCTCCACATTAAATCCATTATTTTTGAGTACTTCAGCAGCTTTCTTTTTGTGGTCTCCTTGAAGTTCAATCAATCGTCCCTTAACTGTCCCACCTGCTGCACATTTATTCTTGAGTAATTTTGCTAGTTGATTGATATCGATTGCTGAGTCTTCAATTCCTTCCACTTTTGTTACTATTTTTCCATAACGTCTTCGGTCGGTTGAAAGAATGGCTTTTTGTTGTTCTTTTGCAATTTCTTGACAGATGCACAACTCATCAGGGAGTCCGCATACATTGCAAATAGCCGCCATTGTATCTCATCACCTCTCCTTAATTCAGTTTTGACCGCTCATATGCGTCTTGAGCCGAGCAATGCTACGACGGGTTGCCTTGTACGCACCCATGTTTGAGGGTGTGCCACCAAGTGCCTTTTCAGCACGCAGTTGAAGCAATTCCTCTTGAAGTTCCAACAGCCGAGCCTCTCGGGCTTCGCCACTCATTGAAGCGATTTCACGGTTAGAGACGTAACTCATTGTGCGTCCTCCTCTTCAATCTCTGCTTGAGCTTCTTGGATCTTGAGTTCCTCTTCGGAAAAGATCGTGATCTCGTGAGGTAGTTTGGTCCCTGGGCGCATGATTTGAACCGAAACACCGATGGTTCCGAGTTTCTTTACGGCTACAGAGTATCCTTTGTCCATGTGCTGAAGAGCTGTTTCACCACAGTACTTGACGTGGCCACGGATGTACTTCTCGGTTCGGTTACGAGAACCGGTGAGTTTTCCTGCGACGGTGACGATAACGCCACGAGCCCCAGCATCCATAATGTTCTGTGCTGCGCTGTGGCAGGCTCTTCGGTGGTACCATCCACGCTCAAGAGAGGCTGCAATCTTTTCAGCCATAACTTGAGCATTCAGGACGGGTTTCTTGACTTCTTCAACCTTCAGTTTTGGATTGTAAAGGTCAAATTCTTGATTCAAGCGACTCTGGAGGTCGTTGATGATTTTTCCCTTTCGTCCAATGACCATACCGGGGCGTTCTGCGTGAACAGTAACGTCAGTACCGGCAGGAGTGCGGCGAATCTCCAATCCTCCGAAACCGGATTTTTTCGTATTCTTCATCAAAAACTCTCGAACGAGGAGACGCTCCACGTTTCGGTTGATGATGGCTTGTACAATGCTTTGCTTACTCATGATGGTCACCTCAGAATTCATCCTCCAACTCGTCAACAATGGTGTTCATGTCTTCAAGGAAGACTTCCAAGTTAACCTGGTAGTGGTTGCTTGGAGTTGCACGACCGCGAGCACGTGGAATCCATCCTTTTCGGATTCGTCCACGATGAGCGGCAATGTGAGTGATGAGCATTTCTTCTGCGTCGATATCTTCGTATTGATAGCGTGCGTTTTCCATTGCACTTTCAATCAACTTGATGATTTCACGGGAAGCCTTGACTGGGTATCGACCAGGTCCAATTCCACCCTTGCGGTGTCCAACCATTGAAGGTCCTGAACGACGCTTGCGCTTGTTTCCACTTCCAAGACGGAAGGGTACTGCTGCTGCCTTGCGACGTACATCAGCACGATTGGAATCGATCTTCAATACTTGGTTAAGGAAAGCAATCGCCTCTCCTGCTGTCTTGTTCTTGATGGCTCTACAAACCTCAAAGCAGTGCTTGACGTGCATGTCAACTTGTACTGAACGAGCGGTTGCAAGGCGTGTGCCTTGAAGCAACTGAGTGTATCCAGATTGTGGAAGTTGACGGCGTCGAGTACGACGGTCCATTTGATTTCTCTTTGACATATCTATTCACCTCACTTCAATGGGACGTGCTTTGAAGAACGTGTTGCACCAACACCGGGTCCACTGTGAGCAACGCCACGGCGAGTCACAGCAAATTCTCCGAGATAATGTCCGATCATCTCAGGCTTGATTTCAATCTCAACGAAATGTTGTCCGTTGTATATAGCAATACGGCGCCCAACAAACTGGGGAAGAATTGGCATATCTCGGCGGTGAGTACGCATGGTACGGTTCCCTGAACGCTGCATTCGTGCCAGGAAGTGCTCGTTTTCAACCGAGAGACCACGACCCATGCTTCGACGAGCGCGTGATGGTAGAAGACCAACGATGTAGTCTTCACTGTCTTCATCAGGCCACAGAGGCATTGCTTCGAGTTGCTCAAGATTGAATCCACGGTATGTGAATTCTTTCTTAACGCGAGCAGAGGTTGTTGAAAGGCGCTTACGTGCCTTACGACGGCTTGCTTTGGGGGTCATAAAGGACTTCTTCTTACGTGCCATACATCATCACCTCAAATTTTCTTACCTCGTCCGCGGCCAGTTCGGCTTGGTGCGATTAGACCAACCTTAGCACCCGGTGGCGTGCCACGAGCGACGGAGTTTGGTCCGTGAACAGCTTGGTGATTTCCACCACCATGAGGGTGGTCGACCGGGTTCATTGCAACACCGGAAACATGCGGGTAAAGCTTACCACGGGCCTTGGCCTTGTAGTATGCAGCACCGGCAGTTCGCAATGGCATTTCTTCACGGCCGTGACCAGCGAGCACACCAATTGTGGCCCGACACTTGGTTGAAAGTTCCTTCAAGGACCCTGATGGCATACGGATACGAACCATATCTCCAACACGAGCCTCGACCATGCAAGAATTTCCTGCTGAGCGAGCAACCTTTCCTCCATCACCTGGGCGAAGTTCGAGATTGTTGATAGCAGTACCTTCGGGAATATTGCCTATTTCGGTGATATTCCCTGGCCTTAGAGCAACATTGTCGCCAATAGCAATTTTACTTCCTACTGAGATTCCTTCGGTTGCAGCCACCAAGGTGCTGTCGCCATCAGGAGTCTTCACACGAGCCAGTGGTGCGCTGTGAACTGGACTGTGGACAAGTTCGGTAACCTCGCAAACCACATCATTATCGCGTGGCATGCGGTTCTTTCCTGGGAATCTGTGACTCGCCACGCGGTAGCGTGGGGAGGACCCTTTGCGTTGTGCACGTATTCTCTTACCCATGATAGATCACCTCAGAATGCTCCTAGACGCATGGCAGCGTCTTCTGCGTCGTAGCCTTCAGCAAGCTTGACTGATGCATGCTTGCCGTGCTTTGAATTACGAACGTTGACTTTCGCCACTTCAACATCGAAGATGGTTTCAACCGCACGTGCGATTTGGGATTTCGTTGCGCTACGGCGAACGATGAATTCAAGCCGTTGCTCAGTTGTTCGAGCTTCCATTGACTTCTCAGTGAGCCATGGTTGAATGATAATGTCGTATGCGTTCATGATATCACCTCAGTTCATTGCCTCCAAAGCAGATTGAGTAAAGACGGTGAGACGACCAAGGTCACCACCAGGTGCGAGGTCCTCTGCACAGAGATCCTTAGCAGCAACAACATCCACGCCAGGAAGGTTACGGACTGCTTGAGCAAGTCCTGCTTTTTCCTTAACAACCAAGAGTACAGACTTGGGTGTCTTGTGAACACGACCACGCATGGTAGCTTTACCTGCACGGATTTTTCTTCCGCTGCGAGCACGTTCTAGGTCTGGGCCTAAGCCAAGTTGGTCAAAGATTGCAGCAGCCTTCCGTGTTGCAGAGCCATGGTTGAATGATTCAATGTCATATTCCGTGGTCTTACCGTCAACAACTTCAGAGTAGTTTCCAAGAACGATGGGAAGGTGCTCGACCTCGTCGTCAAATCGGTGACCACGGGCGGAAACAGTTTCCATTGATACGGTAGCAGCAAGAGCTGAGTTTCGTGCAGCACGACGCTCTTTCTGGTTAAGCTTACGAGACCAGTCTTTCTCAACCTTAGGTCCGTGAGCACGACGACCACCCAATGTGTGTGGGTTTTGAGCACCACGGCGTTGACCGGTACGGCGCATGATACGAGAAACACCACGACCCTTACCCCACCATTCAACGGAGTGCTTCATACCGGCCATTGGCTTTCGCTTTCCGATATGTGCTCGGGAACCGTATGCTTGACGGCGATTAGCACGGCTGGAAGCAACGGCGAGTTTGACCAAATCTTCACGAACCTCTGTACCAAAGGCTTCAGGGAGGGTTACTTTGGAGCCATCGGAGACTTCAACCTCAAAACGTACGGTAAGTTTGCCAGCATCCATTTCATCTTGAGTGATGGTGTTAACGATATCTTTGACTGCGACCTTCATGTTCAGGCCCCCTGCTTTGATGCCGTACTGACATAGGTGATTTCGTAATCATAGAGTGTTCGTCCAGCACTACGTGTTGCGTCACGGAAACGAATCAAACGCTTTGCTGGACCTGGTACACTTCCCTTAACAAGAATGTAATCGGACTTGACTTCACCGTAGTGAAGGAATCCTCCCGATGGAGTAATCGAGTGGTCTTCTGGATTGGCAACACGTAGAATACGCTTGTTGTATTCTGTTCTCTGATGGTATCCAGTTTGACCGCCTTGACGGATGGTCTTACGGACATATCCGTCACCAAAGGCACCCATGTTACCGTGTTGTCGGCGCTTCTTGGAGTTCTTGTGAGATTGAAGTTTACCACCGAATCGCTTGATGACACCTTGCCATCCGTATCCTTTGGTTACTGCGACGATATCGGTGAGGGTCCCTTCTTCAAACGCATCAGCAAAGGAGTATTCTTCGCCCATGTGTTCGCTGGCCCAGTTGAGTTGGTCCTCAAAGGATCCGCCTGTCAATCCCATTTCCATGACATCAGGTACCTTGGTAGATACGCTTGATAGGGCACCTGGTTGAGTTGAGACGATCAAGCGAACTTCACACAAATCTGCATTCTGAAGGTTTTCCATATGCTTTGACCCATCGTGAACCTTGCGAGTAGGGACTCGCTTGAAAAGTTCAGGGAATGCTTCTAAAATTTTCTCGGCATCGGTCCAAACTTCACCTGCAGCTTGCTTACCGTAGGGAGTCATTTGGTATCCACGCACCCCGAGAATACGCATCTTTGGGCATTCAACAACTGTTACAGGAACACGAACTTCTTGTCCAGCAGATGTACTTCGAGGGTTCAAATCACGAGCCAGAATGTGAGTCATGCCTGCTTTCCAGCCTGCAAATCCTTGCACTCTGACTTCGCTCGCGTCGGTTGTTGGCCACGACTTGACGTGTCCGAATGTGCGGCTCGCTCGCTTACGCGGGCTGAACGCCATCGATCCACGGCGTGGGTGGTTTCGTTTTGCCATCTTGGATTCCTCCATTATTTTTTACAACGAATTGGCCCCACCGATGGGGGCGTACGAGGGCACATACAGTGTCGAAGCCGTGACACGGAGTCCCATTCCCACGAGTGGGGAACGGTCCAGTTGGGATCCTCGGAGGATGGCCCAGTGTGTCTGGCTACTCACCTTTGAGCAACCCTCCGACTTACCTCCCGTATATATGCGGTTCGGTCCAGCCAAAGAGAGGAATGCGTGAGACGCCATTGGAATTGGAGGCCTTCAAACCTTTTCCTGATGAATTCAATGTGTGAACACTTTCATTCACCATCAACCGACCACATCATCCTTTTGAACCCTTGACCGAAAGTATGAGCCATGCCTACCGTCCAACACCCGTTTTTACGAGACGGTGTTGAAGCCAGGGCATATCAAATCCGTTCTCTTGAACGATGCCTTTCCGAATCAACGTTGATGGTGATGCCGACAGGGTTTGGTAAAACTGCCGTCGAGTGGATGGTGATGGCGGAATACTTGCGCAAAGGTGCTGAAAAAATTATTCTCATAGCTCCGACCACAGGATTGGTTGACCAACAGAGGAGCATGGCTCAGCAGTACCTCAACCTTCCAAGCGAAGAGATTGTTTCTTACACAGGCGATACTGCCCCCGCTAAGCGAAAGGCTCTCTGGATTCAAGCGAGGGTGCTTATGGCAACACCTCAAGTCATTCGCAACGACGCTCAGAATGGAACCATTGACCTGAATACTGTTGGCCTGCTTGTTGTTGATGAGGCGCATCACTCAACAGGAAATCATGCCTATGCACAGGTTGGGAAGATGTACCAAAGAGTGAATAAAAATGGTCGCGTTCTTGCGGCAACAGCAAGTCCGGGCTCCAACATCCACCATATCGGAGAAGTGAAAAAAAACCTTGGAGTTCATCAAATCGATGTTTCAAAACGAAGTGAACCCCTTGTTAAACCGTTTGATGTGGACATGAAAATACACGAAGAAATCGTTCAATTACCTCCTGAACTCAATGTACTCATTGCACCTTTAGAGGAGCACTTTTCATCGGAAGTTAAGCATCTCCAACGCTTAGGATTTCTTGCACCGCGAGAGCACATCTCATCCAGCGATATTGAGAAAGCTCAGTCCCGGGCTAGTAAAGCGATACAGCAACGGGATGTTCGGGGTTATGATGCAGCTCGGAGAGTTGCGGACCTCCGCCGCATGCACATGCTCATTAATCTCATGAAAACCCAGGGAACGGAAGTTGCTGCATCATTCTTGGACCGTGCTGAAACTGAGGGGCGTGAGGGGCGTAAAACCAACCGCTTACTCTCCCTCCCAACGATTCACGAATTGAGGAAGGCACTCAAGGACATAGAAGAATTGCATCCTAAACCTTCAATTGTGGCACAACTCGTTCATGATGAAATTCAACAGAAACCAGAAGGAAAGGTTCTGATATTCACAGAATTTAGAGATACCGTCACAACACTGGTCCAACGCTTAGAATCCATTGATGGGCTTAAGCCTGACCAATTCATAGGACAATCTTCTCGGGGCAAGCAAAAAGGCATGACGCAAAAGCAGCAATTGGCCCAACTGAATCGATTTAGAGAAGGAGAGATTAACGTTCTTGTTGCAACATCCGTGGGTGAAGAAGGACTGGATGTGCCTGCTGCAGATCTTGTGATTCTTTACGAACCAGTACCGAGCGCTATCCGGGCCATTCAGCGAAGAGGAAGAACTGCACGACAACGAGCAGGATCAGTGCATGTCCTCATAGCGCAAGGGACTCGGGATGTATTCATCCATTCAGCGTCAAAAAATCAAGAACAAAAAATGCATCGTTTGGTGAACAAAATGGTCGCTCAAAAGGACCTGTTTACAAATTACGATATCCTCGAGGGCCTTCTTGATTCCTTCAAAGTAGAAAGTAGCGGCAGTGTAGAACCTGCTGCATCTTATCTCAAAAGGGAGCGTGATCTTCACAAAGAAATTGAAGAAGTTTCACAGACTCCTAAACGAACCAAGGCCGAAAATGTACCCCAACATGTACCAAAAACCGCACCCCCACTAACCGCAAAACAGCGTAGGCCTAGGGAACAGATGGGCCTTGATGCATTCATGCCCCCCGAAGAGCAGCAAGATACAAACGCTGTTCAAAACGATAAAGACAGCATCTCGGTGGTGCTCAATGCGGCTGAAGAAGAAATCATTTCACTGAATTCTATCTCTGGAGAAGGTTATGAAATTCTTGTTGACCATAGAGAAATCAACTCAACGCTTCCTTCGTATTTGACCGG